>CAYYPV010000075.1:0-18969 GCA_964473665.1 uncultured Candidatus Bathyarchaeia archaeon | reverse complement strand
TCTAGCATTCACCATTACTGATGGAAAAGCCTCTATTAATGTGACCTACACCGGTGCGTCTGCTCTAAATATTAATAAAGGCTTGACTGTAGCCGTAATAGGCAAACTTGTTTCCAAAAACCTAATCCAAGCAACTCAAATTCTTACAAAATGTCCCTCAAAATATGGATAATTGCAATCAATGCTGCTTTATCCTCCACAATCTCTCTTTTCTAGTTCTTCTAAAATCACCCATATTAAGAGCGTAATCGCTACAAAAACATCGCTCATTAGTCCTCATTTGCTAGCTAACGGTGAATAGTTATGAAATGTGAGGAATTAATGGTTAAGCCGAAAAAATTATGTTTGCCAGAAGAGAGGCTCTAGAAGAAGAATAAGAAAGGGAGTCAGGTTAGATTACGTTTTCGTCTAATCTGGCGAATTGTAAACGCTATAGGTACAACCTCAATAATACTGAACATAGCTGCGCCGATCCAAATGATGTTCACATAGCTGTTGAGAGTTACTGTAAGTATTACGCAATTTACGTTCGTGGAGTCTGTGAAGTTAAAACTTTCTGATCCATATGCTGGTGCAATATAAACATCTTCTAAACTTAAGGTGCGCTTAATTAATACAGTTGAGAACCAGCTCGATGATGATGTAATCGCCAGCAACTCAGAGCTATTCGTACAGGATAAAACACCTGTACCCAGATCTCTTCCACCTTGAGAAACATCTATAGTTATTGCTGCTTCAAAGTATTCAGGTTCGCTCCAATTAAACCCACTCGCGTTCGTCGAAGACCACCCTACAGAGTTCTTTATACTTATATTTTCAATTGTTAACGCAAAATTTCCCGGAAGAGTCGGATATTGTGTGCCATTGTAATTGTAATATATCCCGGGGCTATAACCCTCTACTGGGTAAAAGTAAGCGTAATATGTATTTTTGATCGAATAAATTGAAATTGTTGCGCTTAATAGTACACCTAAAAGTATTACGAGGATGGATAAGTGGATAAGTTTACGGCTAGTTTTGAGTAGTTTAACATTCAATTTGCCACGGGAGATTATATCATTATAAATAGCGTAGATAACACCAAGAAAGGAAACTAAGATTACGCCAACTCCAAAGTCAATGTAACTGTTTCCTGTTCCTGTAATATCCAGAAACGTAAATAAAATGCCAAAAAGTAACGCAGCCACTAAACCATAAGTTACTGTTTTTACATTTTCACGTTCCATTAATTCACATGCCACGGTGCCTAAAACAAATACGACGACAAATGGATAAGCGTAAGTATTGAAATATCCTTCAGATTGATTACGAATAATGCCTATGAAGAGTAATGCCACCAGTACAAAAAGTACACAGTACAATACCAGATTCAGATTTTTTGAAGTTAGCAACTGGTTTAAAAGTGGTTCCCTTTTTTCCACACTTTTTTTGTTTTCATATGCTGTTGCAGAAGGATTTTCTCCATGTCCAAAAAGAATGAAAAATGTTAGTGCAGTGACGCCAATCATGAAAATTATAAGCGCCCACCCGACGGAGGGGATGGTGGAGTAGCTCCAACTGTGGATTGACGATATTACTCCTCCGCGTGTTGCGAATGTTGAAAAAATTACAAAAATAAATGTTGCAAAAGCCGCTATTTCTTTACTTTTACCAAATATACTTCGAATTGCTCCAGCGTGGAAATAAGCTGTGCAAGCTAACCAAGGAATCAGCGAGGCTGTCTCGACAGCATCCCACGCCCAAAAACCTCCCCATCCAAGAGCCTCGTAAGCCCAAAGTCCACCTATAACAATTCCTAAACCTAGGAAGAGCCAACAGATTTCCATGTACAGTTTTTCAAAATCTTCCAAAGGTCTACTTTCATCTTTAACACTATATTGTGCAATTGCGATTGCGAACGGAATAGTTGCTGCAGCGTAACCAACAAAAATTATTGGTGGATGAATGGCAAGCAATAAATTTTGGAGAACCGGATTTATGACTGCAAAAATTGATTCTGTAATTTCAGCCTGCCCGAATGGCTGACCTAAAATTGTCAAAAAAATAAGGAAGACGCCTACTATCGAGGTTAACAGGAAAGCTCTTCTTGAAACTTGATTTTTCCCATCAGATGACAGTCTTAGTATTACGTATAAAATGTATAGGAAAAATGTCCATAATAGGAGGGAGCCTCCTGGACCAGCCCAAAGAGAAGATATCTTGTACGATAACCCTACACTTGTCTCTGAATATTCCCATAAGTTATTTGTGACCAAATAATAGCCAAGTAGCATTATTGCGACTGTAATTAAACCGGCTGTTACTAAATGTAAATAGCGACTATATTTTTCCTTAATCATTTCAGTCCAAAAATTTGAGATAAGATCCAGCAAACCAAAAAGTAAAGCAGCGAAAAGCAAAAATGTACCTATTTCCAAGCTCGTAATACACCACGCATTGTGTAATACCCCGCACAATTGAATTTAAGGGTGTCGAATAAGTTTAGGTAAATAAATTCTATCAAAGAATTATTTAGACATGCCCCAACTACCCGTAAAACCGCTACCGCAGAGCTTAAATTCACTTCAAATGAATATTGATAGAACATATCTGTAAAAAATCATTTTCAGTAGGTATCTTTCAATGTCTGAGGATAAGGAAGTATCCAGAAGAAAATTCCTTAAACTATGCGGCTTAACATCCGCCGCCGCAGCTATAGGAATTGCTTCCTCAACAAGTAAAGTATCTGCTGCATCCAGCGACCAAGTGCCGGGTGCCGCTCAATACTCATTTCTTTTTGATTCATCTAAATGCGTGAACTGCCGTGCTTGCGTAATTGCCTGCAAACGATGGAACAACTTGAACGGAGATGTTTCGCAGACTGAACCCGCCGATTTAGCGTCTAATACCTGGAACGTAGTTAATACAACTAAATCCTCTGCGGGAGCTACAATTTACGTTAAAGAACAGTGCTTGCACTGCCTAGAGCCAGCTTGCGTATTCGGATGTCCAACTGGCGCTCTTAAAAAGTATGACCAGGGTCAGGTTGTTATTGATCCTGAAAGATGCATCGGATGTAGAAACTGCTTAATGGTTTGCCCGTTCCAAATCCCTAAGTTTGATGACGTAGTTGGGGTATCTCGTAAATGTTGGATGTGTTACAATAGATCAAATATCGGGTTGCCGACGGCATGTGTGGAATCATGTCCTCACGATGCACTAGATTATGGCACTCGAGCTGAGATGGTTAGTGAAGCCGAAGCAAGAGCAACTGCTATCAACGGATACGTTTTTGGAGAAACTGAGGCAGGGGGAACAAACGTACTGTACGTTTCACAAGCTCCTCTGGGTGAACTCACTTGGCAGTCTCCAGCTCAGAATGTAAACAGGTTCGCAAATGTCTCCAACAGCTCTTATCCAACCCTTGTAGTTAATATGGTTAAATCAGTTCTTGAAGTCGGAGTCGTTGTCGCAGCTGTCGCTGCCGCAGCCCTTTTATTCATCAGCAGACGAAAAACCAGTAAAGCGCAGGAGACCTAGCTATGATTACAATCCCATCAGGCTGGACGCTGTTCATCATACTATACCTATATTTCCTAGAGCTTGCAGGCGGCGCTTACATATTTTCCACAGTAACCGACTTCTCAGGAGATGAACGTAGGAAGGTTATAGCTAGACTCGCCGCTTACCTCTCCTTTATAGCCGCTATCCTAGGAGTAGTGTTCGTAGCTCTGGATGTTAGGCTGCAGCTTGTTAGATTTCTGAACATGTTCACCACTGCAACTTCAATTATGACATGGGGCACAGTTTTCATATTTGTTTTCCTCGCGCCAGTAATCATTACAGTACTCGCATGGCTTTCTTACAAAGAAGATAAAATCGGAATATTTCTAATGAAAATTCCAATAATAAGATGGATAATCGATCTATTCAAACTGAATAGACAGCAAAGACTTACTGTAGAGATTGCTGGAAGCTTTATGGCGATACTCGCCGTAGGTTATGCAGGCGTGCTCTTATGCAGCATGGCTTCACGGCCGTTCTGGTACACCCAAATTCTTTTCTGGGTTCTATTTGTAGCCACGTTATCAGATGGAGTAGTCGGAACAGGCGTAATGACCGCACTCGCCTCACGTCTCTCGCCAACATCCGAAAAAGTTCCAATTCCAGTACTCAAAGGATTAGAGAGCATTGACACCCCCTTACTAATCATAACCACTGCGTTAATTGCAAGTCTACTAACATTAACGAATGCTCCAACACAAATACACGCAATACTCGTAGGTGGACTCATGCTTCCATTCTGGATAGGCGTTGTAGGAATCGGAATAATTTTACCTTTAATTCTAGTTGTCTACATCAGGCGACTTGAGAAAAAAACAACTCATGACTCTGCAACAGTTAATAGACTTATGCTAATCACATTCAGCCTTGTACTAATAGGCGCATTGCTGCTAAGATACGTACTGATAATAGCCGGCCAAGTAATAGGATGAGAAAATGCCATCAAAAAAAGTCATAATATTTCTACTAGTCGCAACCGCATTCATGCTCGCAGTGGGACTTAGCTTAGCACACAGCACGCAGGCGAGTGGTAATTTCGGAGTGGGCTTAGGGCAAAGCACGCCGACTACAGTTGACTCACTAATAAATGCAACTTGGACCTCTCCCGAATTCGCTAACTGCACTCAATGCCACCCACAAGGAATCACCGTAACACAGTCTGTTTTTGCTAATGACACCATTAATCCCTCTACTTGCGTAATTTGCCATAATCCGCTTTACAGTCCCTATAACGCTACTTTATCCCCCGGCCCAGATGGAACTGTTGCAATGGATGTCCATGCAAATCATGTAGGAACAAACATGACAGAATTGCTGGCTATATATCAAAGCATTGGAGGATTTCCAGCGGACCATCCTACCGCGGCTCAGATGGCGGGCAAATCATGTGAAGCCTGCCATGGGGAAGTAAGCTGTACAACCTGTCATACAAGTGTTGCAAGCCTTTATAATGTTAAAAGTGGTCCGATCGTTACAAGCGGTCAGCATGTTACAAGCGGCGCAAACTGTAGCCAATGCCATAGTACGTTAGCTACCCCTGATTTAATTCCAGCTCACAAATACATTATAACTTTAGCAGAAGGAGTGCACAGCATCTTAGGAAATACTCGTGCTGCATGCCTTGTCTGCCACAACCCTGGTAATTTAACCGAATACCGGTTGGCTAACGGAACAGTCACAACTGATGTTGTTAAGCTATGCGAGCAATGTCACTTTGATTACTATGAGGCATGGATTAACGGAACGCATCATAACGACTTTACGGTTACTAATTCATCGTTTTACTCTTCCGGCGCGGATAGCTGCACAGGTTCAGAATGTCATAATCCACATAGTCCGTTTCTAACTAATTTCGGAATTTCGCCGACATATCCCTCAGGTTTTAGTCAGCTATTCGGCGCAAAGCCCTTTTCAATTAAAGTGTCGACTTTTGGAGGAGCTCCTCCACTCTTTATCGTAGCAATATCAATCTTAGGTGTCGCAATCGTATTAACTGCCCTAATTATAATTCTCTCCAGAAACTACTTGTTTAGGAAGCATAAGGGATAGCTTGCTAGAAGAAATTGATTAACGACATTCTCGCGCATAATAACCGTTGAGTTTAGGATCAAGTTGTTATCGATGCGTTTATTCATATACTCGCTTGTAGCTGTTTAAATTAACAAGCGTATTCCTAAGGGAGGAAAGTCTGAAACGTCACAAAAAAACCCACGCACTAAAAATAGAGTGCTTTTATATACCGGTAAAGGTGGCACTGGGAAATCGGTCATTTCTTGCGCAACAGGTATTAAGACAGCGGGGCTTGGATACGACACGCTTGTGTTATCATCCGATCCGGCTCATACTTTGAGAGATGCCTTCGAAAAGAAAATAACCGATGAACCCACTAAAGTGATCGGCAAGCTATGGGCTGTTCAAATAGACCCTATAAAAGAGATGCAGAGAAACTACGCCATTGTACAGGAATATGTAGCTTCACTTTTAGCCGCTAGAGGGATAGATGAATCTCTGGCCTACGAAATAGCTTTGATACCGGGCATGACCAATCTTTTTTCACTTTTAACTATAGAGGAACAAGTTAAACAGAACCGTTATGATGTACTAATCTTAGACATGGTTCCCTCGGGTGAAGCCTTAAAATACCTTTATTTTCCTAAACTCTTCGGCAGATTCAGCCGGAAAATAATGAAGTTCGCTGGCTCAATTGTCGGTGCAGCCCAAGTCCTAAAGCCGCTTACAGGCATTCCAACTCCAAGCGGCAAAGTCTTTGACTCTGAAGTTGAGTTAATTCAACGCCTAGAGACACTTTCACAGGTTCTTCAGGACTCTTCAGTTACCAGCTTAAGACTCGTCACGAACCCTGATGCTTTCGCTATAGAAAATACTCGACGTACCTATTTGACTTCAAGCCTCTACGGGATAAACGTTGACTTAGCAGTGATAAATAAAGTGCTACCTAGTAATGTAAGTGATCCGTACTTCGAAAAGTGGAAAACCCTTCAAGAAAAATATATGGTTGAAGCTGAAACAAGTCTTCATCCACTGCCGATAAAGAAACTGAGGCTGTTCGAATCTGAAGTTAAAGGAATGGATATGCTAATCAGAAGTGGGGAGGAGCTTTTCGGAAATGAAGATCCAACACAAGTATACTTTAAAGGAAACCCGTTTCAAATAATCCAGGAAAAGGAAAGGCTACTACTTTCAATAAAAGTTCCATTCACCGAAAAAGATCAATGCGAAGTGGAACGGATAGGAGATGAACTTACAGTGAAAGTTCAAAGTGAAATAGGAGAAATTTCAAACACCATCCCGTTACCCGCAATAACATACAAAATGAAGCTTCAAAGCGCGAAACTTAAAAACGGACTGCTCGAAATTTATTTTGAACGACTGTGAAACTCAACCAGTCTCTGACAACTAGTCTTTCCCTATAATTCCATAGGCACCTTCTGCACACTTATCTCTGGTACTATGCGCCTCGCAATATTTTGTTGTAGGCTTATCGTAGCTTCTGTAAGAAGAATCCTGATTTATACACGGTATTGGTGAACAGTTAAGGCGAGTAGATTAGTGTTTGCGGGAAATATGTGACTGGAGTGGAAGAGCGGAAAAGCAATAATATAATGAAATTTATTTAAATATACCCATGAACTAAACATTTATTTTAGCTCTGGTGACTAAAATGAGCAGAAAAGAGAAAGAAGTTAAAGAAAAAGAAAAACCAATTTATCAACTAAAAAAAATTGCAAACTCACTAGATGAATCCTTAGCGGCAATTCTGCCGCTGGATCTAGCTGAATCGGCTGAACACCTCATAAATGCAAGAATAGAATTCCTCACAGCCGTAAATAAATTTATAGAGACCCGCATAACAAGACTTGAGAAAGAAAAATCAAAAATAAAGGAAAAAGCCGCCAAAGCTAAACCTATAAAGGAAAAAGTACCGGTGGAATAAGCTGAAAGCATTCAATCGTTATTTTTACTTGCTAATTCAAAAATATTTCAACTTAGCATAATGTAGACAACGGTTTACTGTGGCGATAGCTTATCCTTGTTTTGCCTAATTTGTAAGATAGCCCAACTACCACTAGTCAAGTTTTGTAGAGCTTTTAAAGTATGAAAGTTTGGAACCCTAGGGCTTCAGCGGTGTTGGGGCTCCAACTTTCCCTATTGGAAAAACAGTTTTGCCGTATGTTTCGTTAAGAATTTCGGCTATCCCTAAGTAGACAGCGCTTAATCCGCATATGATCCCTTCGTATCCGCCGACGTTTAGCACTGTTCCGTTGCCAGTGTAAAAGCCTATCGCTAGTATGAAGAACAGAACGGTTAGGCTGGCGAACACGAACATAACCGTGTAGTTAGCGTTTAATGTTCCTAGGAACATTAACCCTGTAAAGATGCCCCAAAGGGCTAAATAAGCGGCAAGGTCTGGGGCAGAAAAAGCCGGCGCAACTCCCATTGCCGGTAAGATGATTAGTAAAACGAAGGATAACCAGAACAGACCATATGATGAAAACGCTACGGTACCAAACGTGTTGCCTTTGGTAAATTCCATGATTCCAGCGATTACTTGAGCGAACCCACCGTAGGCTATGCCCATAGCTAAAATCACGCTGGTCAGACTAATTAAGCCTGCATTATGCAAGTTCAGAAGCACCGTAGTAAGTCCAAAACCTAATAGTCCGAGTGGGGCGGGATTTGCAGATTTCATCATTTTGCTTTGCACCGTTATAGAAATTATTTGGAGCTAAATCGGCTTATTAAACCTATTTGTAATTTGTAATATGTAATAAATCTATGCGTACATTTCGGCAATTCGGTATCGACAAGTTGTCTTTTTGAGCGGAAAGATTTATATTAATCACTGTTTGTAGAAGTGTCAAATTCATTATCAAATGTTATGGTAAGCATTTAGCAGAGCTAAAGGCAACATGAACGATGAATAAGGCGATAGTTACTATGTTTGGTAAAGAAATGAAGCCCATTATTGAAGTAAGCAGCCTAAGCAAGCGGTTTGGAGGAGTTAAGGCAGTGGATTCAATCAGCTTTAATGTATTTGATGGCGAAATTTTCGGGCTAATCGGCCTAAATGGGGCTGGAAAGACGACCACGATAATGATGCTTTCATCTCTTCTTAATCCTAATTCTGGAAGCGCTACTATATGCGGGTATGACATCGTGAAGGATAAGGATGACGTAAGGCAGTCCATTGGTCTTGTATTTGAGGAAGAAGCTGTTGATATCTACCTTACAGGCAAGCAGAATTTGGATTTTGCGGCACGAATGTATAATTTGCCTAAACAAGAGAGAGAGAATAGGGTGGCTGAGGTTTTCAGGACTGTTGGGTTGGAAGATCACGCTAATACCGAGGTCAGAGATTATTCTGGTGGAATGTTACGTAGACTTGAGATAGCGAGAGGAATGCTGACATACCCCAGGGTTCTACTTTTAGATGAGCCTACTATCGGGCTTGATGTTCAGACAAGAAGATATCTTTGGGATTACATAACGCGCGTGAATAAGGAGAGAGGTATAACCGTTCTTTTAGCAACGTCTTACCTAGATGAGGCTGATTATCTATGTAATAGAATAGCTATTATGGATAAAGGCAGAATAATCGTGACGGGAACATCAGATGAGTTAAAAAATTCTATAGGCGAGGATTTGATAACGGTTAAGCTATCAAAAGGATCGGAAGAAGATTTTGTGACGCATTTACGGAATATAGGATGGGTAGATAACGTTGAAAAAAACGATTCGCTAATTTTGAGTATGAAGGACAAAAGTGTGGGTATAGTAGAAATAGTAAAGTTTGCAAGAAAACACGGATTCGGCATCTCCTCAATAAACTCGCGGAGAGCCAATTTGAATGATGTGCTTTTAAAGTACGCAAAAAAGACAGGAGCAGAGTAGAATTGAAGATGGAGAACGTCGTAGAAATAAACGAGCTTACAAAAAAGTTCGGCGACTTTACAGCAGTAGACCACATCAACTTCACAGTTAAGAAAGGTGAGATTTTCGGATTTCTAGGTCCAAATGGTGCTGGAAAAACAACCACCATAAAGATGTTGACGACGCTTCTGCATCCAACATCAGGTTACGCAAAGATTTGTGGGTACGATGTAGTTAAAGAGCGTGATGAAGTAAGAAGCCACATAGGAATCGTTTTCCAAGATCGCTCTAGCGACTGGTGGCTAACAGGCAGAGAAAACCTTGATTTTCACGCAAGAATGTACAATATCCGCAGTGAATATAGAAACTCGCGCATTGAAAAAGTTCTTGATTTACTTGACCTAAAAGGAAAAGAGAACATAAAGCTTTATGATCTTCCTGAGGGTATTAGACGCAGATTTGAAGTTGCAAGAGGTTTTACCACCTCTCCTGATGTTGTCTTTCTCGATGAGCCGACAATAGGGTTTGATATAATGGCCAGAATGGATCTGTGGAAACAAATTAGAGAAGCGAAAGAGAAAGAGAACGCAACCGTATTACTAACAACACATTTTATAGAAGAGGCAGACTATCTATGCGACCGTGTAGCAATTATCGATCATGCGAAAATAATCGCCATGGACACTCCTAAAAGTCTGAAAGAGGCTGTTGGCGAACGTTTAATCTCAATTCAAATTGCTGGTGGACCTGAGAAAGAAGTAGAATTTATTGAAAAGTTAAAAGAGCTAGATTGGGTGAAAAGAGCGGATAAGTATGGCAACGCAATATTAATGAACATCCAGCGAGGCGAAGGGAGAATACCCAGCCTTATCGATTTTGCCGATAAGTATAGTTTTGTGGTAACATCTATAGATGAGCGTGAGCCAAGCTTGGAGGATGTTTTTGTACATTTTACTGGGCAAACGATAAGGGAAGCGGAAGGTAGCGATAAGGATATGAAAATGAAAAGAGTTCTGAAAAGTGGGGTAGCGAGATAAAATGGGTGTTAAAGGAGTAAAACAAAGAAGGCCGCTATTTGAGGCGCAGCCAATTTATAGCATGTGGTTAAGGGAAGTGTTACGGTTCCTCCGTATGAAAGAACGAGTTCTAGCGTTCGTAGCTTCCCCATTCATCTGGCTTATTCTCTTAGGCATTCCGTTGAGCGTAGTATTCCCAACAAGCATGTTAACTAAGATAGGGGTGACTATACCTTTCTTCTCATTCGTAATTCCAGGTATCATAGGGATGGGCCTCCTCTTCGGGGGTACAAACAGCGGGGTAACTGTACTCTGGGACAAAGAGTTCGGTTTTCTAAAAGAGGTTATGGTTGCGCCTGTGAGGCGGACGTCGCTCATGTTAGGCAGAAGCCTCGGTGCGCTGACAATTCAAATTATTCAAGCTCTAATGATAATAGGAGTTGCGTTAATCTTTGGCATATGGCTAGGTTTTCACATAATTAGCTTTGCTGGCTTATTGCTAGCCATTTTCTTCATGGTAATTACCTTCCTCGCCGCGGTTGGTTTTGGCTTAACACTTGGTGCTCTAATTGAGGAGACGGAGGGATTTATGACAATTGTACGTGTAATAGAGTTTCCCCTGTTTTTCTTATCCGGCGGTTTATTACCCGTCTCTCTAATTAAGAATGTGCCTGTTTTATATCAATTGCAATTTGTCAACCCCCTAACTTATGGTGTTGACGGCGTTAGAGGTGCTCTAACAGGTGTGTACCTTATATCGCCATGGATAGACTTCGCTGTTGTATTCAGTGTTTCAATATTCTTCCTATTACTCGGAGCATACTCCTTTTCTAAAATGGAAGTCGGCTGAATCCACCATAAGTGTACATTTCTAGGTAGAATTTCGATTTGTGAAAAGCCATAGCTAAAAGGTGCTATATACATAGAACCGATATCGAGTAATATCAATGAATAATGCCCAACATAGGAAGAATTTCATGACAGGCGAAATTGGGACGGGAAATGGTTCTGAGTGGAAGAAATTCCTAAGAAAACACTGGGGCATCGTCGCCTTATTTGTAGTAGTATGCATTTTGGCATTCATTGGAGCAATCTACATCTTTTTGTGGTTTACAGCGCAAGCTCAAACAACAGGTTTGGTGCCATCAAGCTTAGGTCTCTGGACAATGGGAAACATAGTGATGTTCATTTTGAATTTGATTTTCTGGGAACTCATATTCATAGGCATTCCAGCAATTATAGGCGCAGCAATAGGTTGGCAATGGTGGAAAAGACTACCTGACGAGGAAAAGAAAGATTATCGTTTCTTTGGTAAACGCTCACGCACGGCAAGAGGGGGAAGCGGAGCATCATTATTGCTTTTTATTGCATTCGCCATCAAAATTTACATTGACGGAAACTGGAATGTCGCTATAGCGACTTGGACACTTAACTATGTCATATATTCTATAATCTCGATACTAATCTGGATTGCTGTCATTTTCGGAATTCCCATAGCCATAGGAATCATATTGTGGATGCACTATGAAATGAAGAAGATGCCATAGAATCTCTCGCGTATCCCTTACTTATTAAACAATGTCGCAGATACCTAAATACTGGGGGCAGATGCCTGAATAGGCTCTAACCTGATTTCGAAGAACGCTACAGCCAACAATATCCAAGAGATCCACAGCAGAATAATGCCTATACCAATTATTGTCAGAATGGCGCCAATCAATATTAACAGTCCAGTTGTGGCAAACATGTGGACACCAGACTTTTCAGATAGCGTGTTAAGTGATCTTCGCAGGAAAAAGGCTGCTACGAGAACGAATACGAAAAGAACAACCAACGCTCCCACTATAGCCGCCACGTAAGGTACAAGTGCGCTCCAATTTGTGAAGTTTTGTAGGTTTAAGTTTTGGACGGCATTCCAGTTAGTCCAATTGGAGATGTGAATACCCAATACTGACAGAATGCCGAACGCAGCCGTCAAAACCACTGCAACAGCAATAACTATTCCTATTACAGCTGCGATAACTCCAAAAATCACGTTGTCGAATATGCGCCTATCCTTATAGTAGTCTGCCAAGCCGTTGAAGGCCAATAGAACAAGTATTACGCCGACCAGATCTACTACACCAGTGAATCCACCTGTTAGTGGGCCAATAACCATCAATATTGCCCCAATCTCGCCCAGCGTCTTACTCGATTCAAGCGTCATCTAGCAACGCCTCAAAAGGATTGTGTTCTTCCGTTGAAATAAATCCGTCTATAACAATCACTCGTAATATATCAGGTCGTCTTCTTCAAGTTTTGTATGTAGCTTATTAACCGCTTCGTAAACTTCTTCCTCTTTTTTGGCGCCTGTGCATACCAGTTTTCCACTTGCAAAAAGTAGGATAACTACATGCGGATCATCCATTCGGTAGATTAAACCTGGGAATTGTTCAGGTTCATACATTGTTTTGCCTAGACCATATGCTGACTTCTCTAAGTCCACATGCCCTTGCAGCGAGGCTGAAGCCACGATGTTCTGTATCTCTATCTCAGGCTTGCTGACGATTAATATTCCGTTGTCTTTCAGTTCCTGTACGACTTTGTTAACTGCTTTTTTGGCCTGGCCTTCAGATTTTGCTCCTGTACACACCATCTTTCCCGAATTAAATATAAGAGTGGCTGTCTTAGGTTTTTTAAGCCTGAAAACGAGTCCAGGAAACTGTTCTGGTTTATATTCTACAAGTGGAAAGCTTTTAACGACAGAGTTCAAGTCAATTTTTTGTTTAAGTGTTACTGAGGCAACTACGTTCTCTATATTGACAAGGGCTTTAGTTTTTGGCATTTTCGCTTCACCTTTATAAATGAAATATGGAATTTGAGCGCTACCACCTTATTAACTCTTCTTTAAAGGTTCTGTTCCTTTCTCCTCTTGAGACTTTTTTTTATCTTGATCCGGATACACGTAATCTAAGGCTAACAGAATAACTATCAACGAAATGGAGACCGTATCCCCGATGGTTAATCCGCCAAATAAAGGTAATTTTAAAATATCAATCACCCAGCCTGCATATGGAATTCTAAAGCCGGTCCACATGCCTATAACGTCGCTGGCAGGGAAGTTTACTTCCCATGATATGGATGCCGGGTTCGCATCGCCCTTAGTTGTTAAATAAATCTGGCCATCTTCATTTGTTATGTTGACTACCCGATGTATAATTAAATTGTTATAATCACCCGGCTGATGAAAAACAATTATGTCTCCAAGCTGTATTTTGTTGGGTTGTATACCTTTAACCAAAATCAAGTCTCCTGGCTGCAAAACTGGCTCCATGCTCCCGGTTTCAACCCACTCCACTGGGTAGGGTGTTTTTAACTCTGCGGATAAACCCCAAATTAGAACGTAGCCTCCAACAATAACGACAATTATTAGTATCGTTGTTCCAATCAACGCAGATCTTCTTGAAGTCAATTTCGCAATCCTCTTCGTATTTATCTTGGAGAAGAGGATAATGACTTATAATATAAATTTATGTTCATGCAAGTGGTCAGGCTTCTGAACCTTGTAAAAAGTGTTTGAATGATTAGGAAACGTTACTATTCGCTTGTTGATATTGTTTTTATGGCTGTTTGAAAAATAGACTGATTCAACTCGGATTAAGTGGCTTAGATGCATAATTAGGACTTTTTTGGCTTCAAATATACACTGCATTATTTTGTTGTTTAGCTGTTGTAAACAGTGGAAGAGTTGTCTGTTTTTTGTAGTATGCTAAAATTTTGCTGTCATTTACCCAACCTTGAATTGGAACGCGAAGCCTCTTAGCCAATTCATTTAACGCTTCCTCTAAACTGCCGAATTTTACAGATGGCTTATCTAATGCTCCCTTACAGATTTCTCTAACACGCCAAACACCAAGTGGCACACTCCAATCCGGATGAACCTCGAAGAAAATTATTGCTCCAGCCTGCTTTCTCTCCTTATTCAAATATTCAAGAACTGGAAGCCTTGCCGCATAATAGGCTCCACCAATAATATTGGCGTAAGTTCTTCTTCCCTTACTTAACTCATAATCTGAAGCAATAGTTGTTTGATAATTATCCGGCAGAAAAATTGTTCCAGGAAGCCAACACTCTAAAACTTCAAACATCCATGTTGCCGGCAGTAGCAAAATCCAAATGTTGTTTCCAACTGCATGTTCCCCGAAAACCCTGAACTCATTAATTTCCGGGTAATTAATTACCTGCCTATGAATTCTTCTTGAAACCATGTCGTCTATAGCTGTTATCGACCATTTCGTTGGTACAAGCTTTCTGTCCTGCTCTCTTCCAAGTAGTCCAATGCTTAGCAGTCTTGTTAGCTGATATGGTGAAATCCCTGCCCTGTAAAGTTCCAAAACCGCCGTAGTTGCTAATGTGTCTCTATCGCTCGTTACGTAGTCAATTTTAGGGTTAACTTTAGGATTCTCAGTTAGTTTGACCTCCCTCAACGGGGCTGTAGGACCCATAGGCGGGGTCCATTGGGAGAAAACGATTTTTTGAATAGGCACCTTTGTCAACTTAATCTCAGTATCAACCGGCATGCTTGCCATAGCCAATTCCTGTGTAACCTCTAAATGCTTTGTTGGTCTAGCTGCCTGAGTTACCCTAATGTTAGTATGAGATCGAATTAGACTCATTCTAAAATCAATTATCTGATCAATGGTCTTACCCAACCATCGGGAGGGATCATCCAGTATCGAAGTATCCGTATCAATAATCGGCGGAACCAATGGTCCAACAGAGACTTTAGGATAACTCCATTCACCGACAAATACCGATGGAGGGGAAGCTCCAAACACTATGTCACTATTAACAAGTCCTTTAACTTTCAACGACGATTGAATTTTTTGAATTATCGGGCACCTACTCAACCCACAAAAATTCAACATTCCCCGACACACCGCGCATCTACTGCCAGTAAGCTTCTCACTTCCTGAGGCTAATTTAATTTGCCGCGGCATAATCGCATTCCTTATCGAAAAGATTCACTACATCGAACAATAAAGACACTTTGATTGATAAATGAAAACAACAGTAAACTAATCAAAGTCCTAAAGTACCCATAATACTGCACTGGAATCCGATTTTAGTACGGCAATTATAAATTTACTCATCTTACTTGAAACTTATCTGCTCTTCCTAGAATCTTTTTTTTCTCAATGTTTAACTCTAAAATCGAGACATCCCTATCCTCTAAACCCTCGAACTTACTCCTCATAACTTCAAGAATTTTTCTAATACCGCCCTCACCTAACTCTGAGGCTGAAACTCCGCTTTTCGCGGAGTCTATAAATAACTGTACCCCGAATGGTTGTCCTATCTTTAATTCACGTTTAAGTTTCCCCTTCATGATTCCTTTAAACATTTTAATATCTCCTTTCCTCATGTACCCAACGTCAATGTATCCTATGTATTTTCCATCCAACCTTACCTCATGAAGCGATTTATAACCAGGTTCAGACCCTGGAAGGGGCTCGGATATTTCAATCATTCAATTAACTTCCCAAAATTGATCTAAATAGATTTGATTTTTTTGTAAAAAATAGTTAACTTCAATATATAATAATTTTTGTATGATTAATATCCGATAGGAATGCCGATAATCTCCAAATGTCTTATACCCTGAAATTAAAATTCTATCTTTCCGCCTCTCAGACTGAAAAACTCCACTTTACCTTTATCCTTCTTCGCTATAACAGGTATGGCTCCTGCAAGTTTTGATGCAGACTCGAGGGTTTCGTATGTGTGAAGAGGAATCCGGTGGCTTGCCTTGCATTGAATGAAGTAGAAAACGTAGTTCTTTCCTGCCACAATGTCAACTGCTCCTTTTGAGCCAGCAGACCTCACGACGTAAAATTTCTTGGACTCTAATAGACGTTTAACTTCACGCTCAAAGTTGGCTCCAGACCTGTAGTTCCTACTTGACATTTTTATGTACCTCCAACGCGAATTTCATTTTATCTGATTTACTTATGGCCATCTTTGACAGGGAGATTTTCTGGTTTAACATTATTTACTTTATAGGGGCTTTTACAAAGTCAATAGTAATCACTATTTTTTAGTCCTGCACCGTGCATTAGGAAAGCATCGTTGTCCTAAGGAAGTTCCTTGCCACAGTGTGGGCAAAACTTCAAATCGGTTCCGATAACTGTGCCGCAGTTCGGGCATATTCTAGTGATAGTGGGTTGCGCAGGAGTAGTTTGCATGACAGGCAGTTTCCATATGATTCCTAAAATTCCGCCGATTAATCCTAAAATAAACCCTACAATAATGCCCCCTCTTGCTCCAAACCAACTTAAGAATGAAAAAACTAGAACTAGTATGCCCCAAGTCATATGTTGTGCAGGTTGAGCGTTAAGCATAATTGCGCTTATGATTATTAATATGCCCCAGACGATTCCAATGATTCCATAGACACCGCTTAGGCCGCCAATTAAGATAGTACGTCTTACCATTACTAAAATACCGCCGAGTAAAACAAAAATTCCGCCAATTAAGGAAAGAATAAACGCTGCTGTAGGTTTTTCGGCTTTCGCCATTTTTATATCTCCGCCTATAGTTTCATTTTTTACATACTTAAGCCTATTGCGTAGGCTAAAAAATTACCCCAAAAATCGTAGCTCTCTATTTTCTCACTTTTACTTGCCTATTATTATGCTTGAGGTTATCTGCACACTTATGGTTTGTAGTTTCCATAAATTCGCGAAAACTAGGTCGTAAGAACCTGGCGGTATAGTTGCATTTAAATTTCCTGAGGTGACATTTTCTAGACAATAGGTATAGCTGGATAAAAAGTTTCTATTTGTGCCTGAAAAATTTGAAGATTTCGTGACATAAATTGAAATTGGCTGCTGTGACGTGAAGCTGCCGCTAATTGACCGGGAAAATGAGGTTGAAAATGGATAATACAAAATTTGTCCTGCGCTTAAAGAGAAGTTAGTTCCAGAAGGCATTATAACCTGCGGTTGCTGTAAAAAATCATATGTAGCAAAGACAACCACTCCAACAATAACTACCACTATGAATACAGCAACAATCAACTTATGGCTCTGTTTCTTTTGTTGCATTTCTGCTCCACTTATTTAAAGTAATTCAGTGTGAAATTAATATTTTCACGGTTTCTTTTTTTCTTTGCTTAAACATTATCCCTACAGACAGTTTATCTTGTCCATAAAATATCAAATAAAATATTTTTTAGGTTATTTCCGAGAAAGACCGTTACTGTAACCAAACTTAAAAGCATATCAATGTAAGGATGAATGTATGCAGTCTTCAGATTGGGAAGTAATTGGTGTACTAGGTTTTATTTTTGGTTTCCTTTTTTGCATGGAGAGCGTATATTCAGCTTTTAACCAATTAGGAATCCAAGATCCTAGCTTAACCGCAATTCTTCTGGCAATTTTAGGAATAATGATACTCAGCGTTGGTCTTATATCGTGGAATAGAGCTGATGACGAGAAAAAACTGGAAGTAGATTGAAGACTGAAGGTTGAAATAAGTCGCTATTCCTTAAGAAAGGATCAGCCAAATGTTCTAATTTTGGTATACACCTTTTAAGATACGCGAACAAACTATGACTAATGTATTCAATTCACTTGCGAAACCTCTACGTGCAATAGTTAAAGAAAAGGGGTTCATAAAGCCCACAGAACCGCAGATTAGGGCTATCCCTAAGATACTTCAAGGTAAAAATGTATTACTTATTGCACCGACAGCAACGGGGAAAACAGAGTCAGCTGTACTGCCCATTCTAAGTCAATTTCTATTAATGCCAGAAAAACCTCCCGGAATTAAGATTTTGTACATAACTCCGCTTCGTGCATTAAACAGGGATCTGATGGAGCGATTAGAGTGGTGGTGTAAACGGCTAGACGTAAAAGTTGCTGTGAGGCATGGTGATACAGAAATTAAAGAGCGAAGCATGCAGGCAAAAGCGCCGCCTGACATGTTAATTACAACTCCTGAAACTCTTCAAGCTATTCTGCCCGGTTTTCGAATGCGCACGCATCTAAAAGCCGTCAAATGGGTCGTAATTGATGAGGTTCATGAATTAGCTGGTGAAAAGCGAGGTAGCCAGTTATCTTTAGCGCTTGAACGTTTACGCTGGGTTATAGGAGGGAATTTTCAAATAGTCGGTTTATCAGCTACAATCGGCAGTCCTGAAAAAGTTGCGCAATTCCTGGTGGGCACAAACCGCGAATGTGAAATAATAAGCGTTCCAGTAGCACGTTACATGAGATTGAAAATTCTGTATCCACAACCTTCTACAGAGGATTACGAGTTAGCCGCCAAGCTATATACGCATCCCGAAGTTGCGTCAAGGCTTAGAATTATGCGGGATTTGATTGAGCGACATAATGCTGTTCTACTCTTCACAAATACGCGTTCTGTCGCTGAAGTTTTAGCGAGCAGATTCAAAGTTTGGGATGTGGACTTTCCTGTAAGTATTCATCACGGGTCATTAGCCAAACCGGCTAGAATAACAGCTGAAAGAGGACTG
>CAYYPV010000074.1:0-11681 GCA_964473665.1 uncultured Candidatus Bathyarchaeia archaeon | reverse complement strand
GAAGTGATCGGCGCTTCATTTCTCGGCTATTTAATCTTGGCAATTGCGGCTGTTCTGATAATACTTGAGATTAAGCTGGGACACGGTTTTGCTATGATGGCCGGAGTAGCCCTTGGCGCCTTGGGCATTCTCTATCTCGCGCAAGGATTGAGTTATTCTCCCTCGCCAGTTACTGATGTGACAACCCTGGAGCTCGCAATTGTAGTGATATTCGGAGTCGTAGCGGGACTTTATTTAAGATGGGTCATCGGTCCACTAAGACAGCGTTCTAAACTGACTGGACCTGAAGCGCTTATCGGCAAAATCGGAAAGGCAGTAACCGACCTGAAGCCGAGCGGCGAAGTAAGGGTGGGAGGAGTAATTTGGAAAGCGACATCAGTTTCAGGAGATATACAGAAAGGGGAATCGGTAAAAGTTAGGTCTCAAGAAAATCTCATATTAATGGTAGAAAAAGTTGATTGAAGCCTTCAACTTAGAATTGGCAACATTGTTTACATGGTCTAACATTCTTAATTAATACGGCAAAATTAATAAGTTAGGAGCATCGCTCCAAAAATGGGGGAATTTTAACTGAACCCGATTACATCGATCATAATTGCGGTAATTGTTCTATTTGTCTTAGTAATACTTCTAAGCGGTATTAGAATTTTGAAGGAATGGGAGAGAGCTCCGGTGCTTTACTTAGGACGGTACAAAGGGATGAAGGGCCCTGGAGTCATTTATGTGCCGCCGTTTATCGCTCGCATTCCTTTCATTATATCCACGCGTTTGCAGGTTGTATCTTTCAAGACCGAGCAGACCCTCACCAAAGATAATGTGCCCGTAGTAGTGGATGCGGTTATGTATTTTCAGCCTGTAGACTTGCAGAAAGTGGTGCTTGGTGCTGAGAGCTTCCTAACTGCTACTGAGCTTGCAGCGCAAACGACCTTAAGAGAAGTGATAGGGCAAGCGGTGTTTGATGAGATGCTTACAGAGAGAGAGAAAGTCGGTTCGATTGCCAGAGGAATAATCGACTCAAAAACTGAGGCTTGGGGAATAAAAGTAACTTCCGTCGAAATCCGTGATGTAGGGATTCCTCAGGTGCTTCAAGACGCTATGTCAAGACAAGCCCAGGCTGAGAGGGAAAGAAGAGCCAGAGTCACGTTGGCTACAGCCGAGTTCGAAGCGGCTCAGAAGATGATTGAGGCCGCAAACCTTTATGAGAAAAGCCATGAAGCTTTGCGGTTGAGATGGATGAACATACTCTACGAGATAGGACAACAGTCCAGTACTAATACGATAATGCTGGTTCCTTCCTCTATGCCCGAAGCTGGATGGCCGCCGATTGGCATGTTCGGGTTCAAAGAGATAGATAAAAAGGAAAACAAACAACAACCGAAGTGACCGCTTGCCGTAATTTATACTGTCAAGGTCTGTTGATGAGCCTAGATAGTTGAACTCAGTAATCCTGCTAAATCTTCAAAACTATTGATGTAAGGTTTACGGAAAGTAAGATAAAAAATGCCTTCAACGACTTAATTCGATAATTGACCATTGATTCTCGAGAAGAAGAGAGGACTAATAGAATTAACGAAATATAGGCAGAACTCGTAGAAATTTATTATCGTACTGTTCATTTAAGCTAGGAGTCTGCCACCGTCCACTATTACAAGACTGCCTGTCATGTAGTCCGCGGCTGAACTTGCCAAGAACACCGCCACCTTTGCGATATCGTCAGGATTTCCCATTCTGCCAAGAGGAATCATTTTGATTAATGCATCCATCATCGCCTTCATAGCTTCTTGAGATAGGCCGCCAGCGGCTGTTGCTTTAGATGCTCCCTCTGTTAATATATCGCCAGGTGCAATAGCATTAACTAAGATCCCGTGCTTGGCTACTTCTAGTGCAAAGTTTTTTGTGAACATCAAAACACCTCCTTTAGAGGCGTCATATGCTGCTAAGCCTACAGACGAAGGGTGAACGCTGTCTATGGAGGCAATGTTGATTATTTTTCCGCCCGTTCCTTGCTTTATCATCTGCGTTGCAGCTGCCTTGCAGTTGAAAGCGAGAGATCTCAAATTAATTTTATACACTTTATCAAAATGCTCGGGATTCGCATCCATCATTGATATCATCGGATATATGCCAGCATTGTTCACAAAGATATCAATTCCGCCGAATACTCGAACAGCTTCAGAGACAATTCGCTCAGGTGTGCCATCTTCAAGAAGGTCTGCCTTCAATATTGCAACCATCTTTCGTTGCTCCTCTGGAAGCTCCTTCAGTACGCGGGTTGCAACATCAATAGCTATATCCGCTATCAAAACCTTCGCACCTGCTTCAAGGAATCTCTTCACAATACCTAATCCAATACCCATGGCACCACCGGTCACTACTGCTCGTTTTCCCTTTAGAGAAAAAGGCCCTAAATCCTGCATAACAATACCCTCAATTAGTTCTAATTAGTTAACATTAATTTATTAGATTTTTTGGATACGACGTTTTCATAAAAAAGGTAATGACATATTCGGACTTGAGATTAAGTATCCTCCAAACTTACTCTTTGAAAATGTATTACACTGCTAACTATGATGTGCCATATGAGGTTAAATAGACTCAAATATTTTCTATGAGTAGCCTAATATTAATTCATAGATAGCGATGTAAACATGAAGAGACAAACGAAGTTACTTATTATAATATATTTTTCAGCGATAATTCTAATCGGCACTCTCGCTGTTTTGAATTACAGCTCAAGCTATAAAATGGAATTTGCAGCAGACCATCTCTCGGCAGCAGACTATCTCAAAGGTCATTTTAACACAGCAGTCGGGCTGATCTACGAGAGCGAAGATA
This sequence comes from uncultured Candidatus Bathyarchaeia archaeon, assembly GCA_964473665.1. Classification (GTDB taxonomy): domain Archaea; phylum Thermoproteota; class Bathyarchaeia; order RBG-16-48-13; family CAYPFQ01; genus CAYYPV01. Next base: position 8,846 of record CAYYPV010000074.1, on the reverse strand, counting down.
CAGGAATCCAAGACATAAACGGGGTTAACTACAGTCACAATCAAATCTACTATATCTACTCAGATAACCTACTTGCAACATGGGCTCTCGAACCATATGCGCCTATAATTAGCGGCGAGATTAATCAGACCATCAGGTCATACAATCTTCCACAAAACGGACTTTTCGAAGTTCTATTCGGCATACCAATACCCATGAACATTTCTACACCGAATCAATTAGTCATCAAGCAAGACTCAGACATGGTGATAATGGCTGAGTTCCACAACTCATCAACTCCACTACAATGGGAACAGTATGGAGACACATTGATCTATCAGTCTCTAAACATGTATCTCAGGGGTAACAGAACAGCCGCGGCTCACTATTTTTATGAAGCCACAATATGTGGGATGGAAAAGGAATCTATGACTTGGCCACCAAGCAAAATGGAACGTACGCCAACAATAAACTTGCTCTAATCCTATACGCAAGCAAGGTTCTAAACATAGCTATCCCAAACTATGCTCAGATTGAAAATAAATTGTGGAGCATGCAACAGGCAAACGGAGGAATAACGAGCCTAGCAAACCTCAACGGCACTCGAGTTGGATCAGCTAACGCAGAGACTACTGCAATGGCACTATTACCCTACGATACTGAACTTATTTTGAGAATGCAGTCACTTTTCGGAAGTTACTCGAAATAGAGTTATTGTTGTATAAAGAAAATAAACTAGTTAGAAATTCAACTGAATCATTCTATGGTGTTCATTTAAAAAAGCCCGAACAACCAGATGCAAAAAATTTTCCGTAATTCAAAAAACTAAATGTTTCCCTCAAAAGAGGGGCTCTCTGTTTTGATAGGCATAATGTTCAAAAGAAAAGAGTATTAATCAGCTAGAGTTCACTGAATTACTGGTCACTATGGAGTATCGAGAGTTCGCTGGAACAGGGATTAAGGTTTCCGAAATAGGCATGGGAACGTACTATGGTCCCTCATTTATTGCTACTGCTTTTCTGTTCCGTCATCAGGACAGAAGAGATAGGAAAATAGCCGCATTAAAGAAGGGCATAGATATAGGCATAAATTTCATTGATACCGCAGAAATATACAATACTGAGTCTATAGTGGCTGAGGCGATCAAAGACTATAGGAGAGACGAACTTTTCATCGCCACTAAAGTTTCGCCAAACCATCTAAAATATGATAGTTTGTTAAAAGCTGCACAGAGGAGTTTAAAGAGACTGCGGTGCTCATACATCGATCTTTACCAGATACACTGGCCTAGCAGAATCGTTCCTATTAGGGACACGATGAAGGCTATGGAAAAGCTCGTAGAGGATGGAGTAGTAAAGTACTTGGGCGTCAGCAATTTCTCTTTAGCCCAGATGGTAAAAGCGGAAGAGGCGCTATCTAAAAACAGGATCGTCTCAAATCAAGTGGAGTACAGCTTGAAGTCCAGAGGAGTTGAGAAGGACCTCCTTCCATATTGCTTACAGAATAATATAGCCATAATAGCTTACCGCCCTTTGGCTAACGGTGCACTTACAACTCCAGATTTTAAGCTCAGAGCGGTCATGGAGGAGATCTCGAAAAAACATGGGGATAGTACACCAGCACAAATAGCTCTCAATTGGCTGCTGAACAAAGGAAAAAATGTTTTTGTTATTCCGAGAGCATCTAGACCTGAGCGCGTAGTTGAGAACAGCGGTGCTGCAGGCTGGAGTCTAGATGTGGGAGAAATGAGTAAAATGGAGGAAGCTGCTATTTAGAGCAGCCTCGAAGAACTATCAAATTTCCATATTCTCTGTGTAAACGAAAATTAAGAATATTCATTATAACTTCTTTATGTGTTTCACTTGTCTTCAGCATGCAGGTTTAATTTCTTGCGGAATTTTTTTCTTAGCGACTTCCAAGTCCGTAATTTTCGTAACTGTTTAAGTAAATGCAAAAACTGCAAACATATGGCGAAATGCATCAGCTAATATTCGAATGGAAGTTTTTGAACGCCGTTCATAAGCGCCCAGCGAGATATGAGGGTGTAATGAGTTTGATACCGTTGATCCATTAAAATGAAGTTGCACCAGTCATCGCGATGCCTTATTCCTCTACCCATAGCTTGGTTTGCCGCTCTGAAAGCGTCCATAACATACCACTTTTCACCCATTCCCGCATGTTTTCTGTTATAGAATTCTATTTGAGCCTTAACAATTGGATCGCTATAGTCCGCATAGGGGACGCCCACTAAGACGACCCCTCCACCTTCTTCGTAGGGGAAGTTGGATCCTTCAGCATTTCTACCTCTGAAGACGCCACATAGAACAGCTCCTATTCTAGTTTTAGCTTCCTTCTTGTATGCTTCTACAACACTTCTGTTTTCCACTGCTTGGGTGCTCTCCACATATACGGGTTTGTCTCCCAGAAGTAAACGACCGCCCCGAAGTTTAATCAATCCCATTCTTCGCCAATCTTCGAGAATATCCAACATTAACTTTCTTTGCGGAAAGAATACCAGAATACCGTGCGGAATTTTGGCTACCAGCCCTGATAGTCTTTTCCCGATTCGTTGAGTCATATCCTCTCCCCTCTCAGCGAAGCGGGTTGATACGTATGAGTCGATTATGGTGCGGATGTTCTCAGGATTCACTATGGCAGAGTAGCTCCGTGTCTCTGCATCTTCCAGCCCAATGATCTCTGTGAAAAATTCTATTGGTGAAAGAGTTCCCGACATGATCAGAGCCCCGGAAGCTTCTTCAACTACCGGTTTTATGGCTATGCTTGAGTCCAAACAGCGGTACTCGACGACGTTGAAACCGTATGGCGATTTATGGTAGACAGCTATGTAGCTATCTCGCGGGCTTTTTTCTACGAGAGAAAGAAAGCTGAGGACACCGTTCAAGTAACATATTAAGCTGTCTTCCTGTCCAATTTTATATTGTCGGATATCATCTACGACGTAAGAGAAAGTATCGGCGAATAAGCCAAGGTCTTCTGCTTTGAGAATTTCTTTTAGTTCTTCATGCAGCTTAGAACTTGGTTCGACCTTTGTGTTTCCTGCGACCTTTCTTTCCAAAAATGCTAGTAGCTCATCTACGAATTCAGTTGAGACCTCCATTGCTTTCAATTCTTTTTTTGCGCTGTTCAAGCCTCGATCAGATAGTGTGTCGCTGAGGACTTCCTTGCCTACTTGGTCGGCGTTGTGAGCTTCGTCGAAGACAAAAATCTTGTCCGATATGTCCAATTTGACCATTGATCGGATGTGCTTATTGAATACGTATTGGTATGGAGCAACAATCAATGCACAGTCTTCAGCTGCCTTCCTCGCAAGGTAGTATGGGCAGAGTTTTCTAGTTTTACCCTCTCTTTGGAGTTCTGCTATCGATAAGACAGGTGGGAGATTGGATATGTATTCAACGTCAATTTTGTATGGACACCCTCCTGCCTCTCTCAATATTCTGCATGCCTCTAAGGCTTCTACAGAACTCAGTTTTCTGCATTTTTCGTTTAGGCAGAGGTGCTGTCTACTGGCTAAGTTCACAGCCTTAAATTTGTTGTCGGATGTTTGGTTTATCCTTTCAACCTCTAGCAAAACTTGGCGTACCTGCTCATGCGTTCTAGTAGCGTAGACTATATTGCGTCCCATCGGTAGGATGGCGGCCAGAGCACAAACAGTCTTCCCGAAGCCGTTGCAGGCCTCAGCTATAAGGATCCCACGATTGCCAACCACGTCCTTGATGTCCCTCATAAACTCTAATTGCTGAGAGTAAGGGTCGTAAGGGAATAGGGGCCACTCACTTACTCGTTTCGTCTGCACCTTCAAAGTTGAGGTATTCGCACCGCTACTAAATAATAGAAATTGACCGCAGTTTCGACAGAAGCGACTGTGATTAAACTCCTCGACTGTATGGGATCTACCACATTTTGGGCAGATGAAAACTTGATCCAATAATCTCACGAAACTATTGCATTTCTACGATTTTCGGTTTTATTTTGTATCCTTATTTTTATAATGTAACTATTGCAAGTTTAAGTTGCTTTATTCCTCGTTTGTTCATCAAATCTTTGGCTAGATTTTGTATTGTTTTTATTTTTCCATTAACCGCTATTACTAAGAGGCAGTTCTGTTCGTCTAGATGAATGTGCATGGCTGAATTAATAGTGTTCATGTATAGATGTTGAGTGTCTGTTAGGTTTTTTTCTAAGCCTTTTGCTTCGTGATCATAGATTATGGTCATTGTTCCTGCTGCCATACCTTCTTCGCTGTATTTCCACGTGTACTCTGTTAGGAAGTTGCGCATTGCAAGTTGTATAGCTTTAGACCTGTCGTAATGCATGCGTTTAATTATTTCGTCAAAATCCGTGAGTAGTTCTGGTTGTACTGAAACGCTAAACCTTAAAACTCCTTTTTCAACCATAACAAATCGCCTTTACTTAATAGTGTTACATAGTAGAAAAATATTAATGCATCCAATCTATTTTCGGAACAGCTACACATCTTATCGGCCTTCGCTTAGTGTCTGAGCCGTTGATAAGATTTGTTACGCCAATAATGGAACAGTATACGATAATTTTCTCCTAGTGAAAGTTAGTGTTTTGCATCTAAAGGCTTTTATATGGCAAGTAATACTAGCTAAAAAAAAAGTATTACTGAGGAGAAAGAAGTGGCGCAAGAAAATGTAAATTGCGATAGATTGGGTTTAACGTTTAAAGACAAAGTAAAAATAGGCAGTATTTACGGCTCTTTAGCTACTGTAACAGCAGCACTTGTATTAGTTGCTACAATGATTGGGCAAAGGTACGCCATTCTTGCTGGGCTCGGTGTTGTATCATATGTTCTTGGGTTGCGGCATGCTGTCGACGCTGACCATATTGCTGCAATAGATAATACAACGCGAAAACTTCTGCAGCAAGGAAAGCGTTCGGTGACGGTCGGAATGTGGTTTTCTCTCGGCCATTCGACAATCGTAATTGCGTTAACTGCAGCTTTAGTTTTTGCAACTAGGGCAATAATAAATGCGGTACCTGCATTCGAGAGCGGGGGCGCTATTGTCGGCACCCTGATTAGCGGGGTATTTCTTTTCATAATCGGATTAGTCAACGTTCTCATAGTCTTGGACGTGTACAATACATTCAAGGGTTTGAAGGAGGGCAGAATCACTGAAGCTAAATTAGATGACACCCTTAGAAAAAAAAGTTTTATGAATAAAACTTTTGGGAAACTATTCAAAATCGTTAATGAACCTTGGCAGATTTACCCTGTCGGTGTGCTTTTTGGGTTAGGTTTTGATACAGCGACTCAAATTGCTCTTATTGCAATAAGCATCGGTATCAGTGGCAGCGTGCCATTCTGGTATGTCATCATATTGCCTCTTCTGTTCACAGCGGGAATGGTCACAATCGACACGTCAGATGGAATATCAATGCGGTGTGCATACGGCTGGGCATTCCTTAAGCCAATTCGGAAGATATACTACAACCTAACAATCACCATAATCTCGGTTTTGGTTGCTTTTACAGTTGGCGGAATTGAATTGATCCAAGTGATTGCAAGTGAAGTCGGTTGGACAAGCGGCTTCTGGGGCTGGCTAGGCAACATCGATTTTGAAACTATGGGGTATGCAATTATAGCGATTTTCCTTATTTCATGGCTTGTAGCTATGGCGTACTACAGGTACAAAGGATACGAAAAAATAAATCTTCCAAACAGCACTTAATTGCTTGGCAACCCAGCAGCGGGCACTTTCAACATAGAAAATAAAATGCATTATGTCTATGCTAGTGCAATGAAAGTCGGAATAGCATTCGTATAACGGTTAAAATCTTAGCTGTTTAGAGTATATTTAGCGACTGAGCAAAGCAAACGCGTGTAAATTTTAATCCAGCGAACCTCTTAATGTTTTCACATTTTAATTAGACAGAACAAAGAAGTAATTGTGTATTGACTATGAGGATTTGGACGTGGAAGATTTAGATGGCGGAGCTTCCTTTTTTGAAGTCTTTGGACGTATCTTTGAGGCTAAGTAGCCTACAATAATGAGTACTACTACGACTGTTGTATCCAATAAGAGATAAACTGCTGGCGATGTAGTTTTGAAGTAGTCACTATTCGAAGTTCCAGTGGTTATAGGCGTCGAACTAGTAGGAGATATAGTGGGCCTGGTGCCGAATGCGTAAACGATAGAGTCGAATGAGCCGACGTAGACGACTCCGTTATAAATGGCGGGAGAAGAATCCACCCAATTACCAGTTGTATAATTCCAAATAGACCGGCCGTTTGCAGAATTCAGACAGTAGACATTGTCGTCGTTGGAGCCTACGTAAACCATACCGTTGGCAACAGCAGGAGAGGATTCCACAGCGCTACTTGTAGTGTAGTTCCATATGGGATGGCCATTTGTACCGTTTAAGCAGTAGATCTTAGAGTTGTAGGAGCCTACGTAAACCATATTGTTAACAACAGCAGGAGAAGAATCCACCCAGTTACCAGTTGTATAATTCCAAATAAAGCTGCCATTTGTAGCGTTTAAACAGTAGACTTTTCCGTCCTGTGAGCCTACGTAAACCATACCGTTAGAAACAGCAGGAGAAGAAAAAACAGCACTTCCAGTTGGGTATTTCCAAATGGAGCGGCCGTTTGTAGCATTTAAACAATAAATATTAGTGTCGTAGGAACCCACGTAAACCATACCGTTAACAACAACGGGAGAAGAACTCACATAGCCACCGGTCGTGTAGTTCCAGATAAGAGAACCATTTGTGCTGTTCAAACAGTAGACATTTCCATCCTCCGAACCTACATACACTGTTCCATTAACAACAGCAGGAGAAGAACTCACATAGCCACCGGTCGTGCAGTTCCATACTGAGTGGCCATTTGTAGCATTTAAACAGGAGACATTTCCGTCCTGTGAGCCTACGTAAACCATACCGTTAGAAACAGCAGGAGAAGAAAAAACGAAACTACCTGTATTGTAGGTCCATATGGTTTGATTTGTGCTGGGTGCTGTGGATGTCGAGTATCCTGTGTGATTTAGGTCGTGGTGAAACATAGTCCAGTTGTTCAGTGGATCCGCAGTGAGTCCGTTGACGTTATTGGCAATCGGTAATGCGGACACCCTGTATAGGCCGCATGATAATCCTAGTAGGAAAATTAGTAGTAAAGTGAAGACGCGTAATTTTCTTATGAACATAAAAAATCAATTAATGAAAAATAGATTTATTTAATATAGTTTTAGCAGAATCTCTACATGGATTTTTAAGGGACGCACCAAAGGCGATAATAATTTTAGATAACGGAGCAGCTCCAGAGGTTTATGGCAATTTTTCTAACTACTGAGGTAGGTTATCGTTACCTGTGGCTGTTGACCATAATTTGATGAATGACAGCTTCTCGCATTACTTGAATATATGTTTTAAAATTTTATTGAATGATGGTTTTTTGAATTTTTTTATTTTTATTTGCTAGTGAATAAGGTTTTTAAAATATGCGTACAAATATTGCATTAGATATATTGCACTAGATGTATGGAGCGCATTTTATTGACGCGGGAAGCCAGCAAAAGTGGTGCAGAGGCAGCAGTTCATACTTACAGTTCCATAATCGCTAGTTGGGGTACAAGGAAAGCGTTAGGTTATTTATCAAAATATTGCAGTAAAGATAGAGGCGACCGGCTTGAGGTTGCTCTTGAACTTTTTGTAGGCGTCCGTAAAGAGGCTTGTCCAGCCTGTCGTAGGGCGTTACTGGTTCTTAGGGTTGTTCTTAAAGTTTCATCGCGAAGTTTTGGAGTTAATGAGGATTTGTTTAAAAAACAGTTTAAGGATCCTTATTGGCGGAGAGGTATACTAAGCGTTCTCAGGGGCGTTGAATGGTTCGGGGTAAGGAAGCCGTTTGTGCCAGGGGCGCCGTTTCAAGTGGTTTGGAATGTGACTAGAACATGCAATCTTAAATGTGTACACTGCTACGCCAACGCGGGAACCCCGGATTTAGATGAATTATCAACAGGAGATGCTTTGAGAGCTATTGATGTACTCGCTGATTCAGGAGTTGCTATACTGGCTTTCTCTGGTGGAGAGCCCACTCTCAGACCGGATATCCTACAGCTTATGCAGCACGCGCATGATCGGGGAATATATGTTGCCGCAGCAACCAATGCTATGATGTTTTCGTCACTTGAAAAATTGAAAGAATTCAAGCGAAACGGTTTGGAATTTGTTCAAATCAGCCTTTACGGGATAAACCCTCAGACACACGACGGCTTCTCTGGTGTAAATGGTTCGTTTAATAAAACGGTAGAGGGCATAAGGAACTGTGTTGCAGAAGAACTTTTTGTAGAAGTAGCTACAACGACTACACGGTATAACTATAAGGAAATCCCTGCAATCGTTGATTTTGTAAAGGGGCTTAACGCCGACTGGTTCATGATGTATAATTTTATCCCTACTGGTCGCGGTGCAAATATTATGGATCTCGACCTCTCTCCGGAAGAACGGGAGGAACTCCTGAAAGTGTTGTGGCAGAAGATGAAGACAGATAATTTCAATGTGCTTGCTACTGCTCCGCAGTATTCAAAAGTTGCTAAAGAATTTGAGAGCAGTTTAGCAAAATCAACGAATAGCATTGCAGCCAGAAGCAGCTCTGATGAGATAGTTTATCCTACTCATTTTTATAACCCAAAATTATACGGAGAATTGAAGGGACTTACAGATTTCATCGGCGGATGCGGGGCTGGCCGCTTTTACGTATCCTTGGAGCCAAATGGTGATATCTATCCCTGCGTTTTCTTTCCCCAGGAACAGCATGTAAGATTGGGAAACATTCTAAAGGTTAATTTTGAGGATGTGTGGCGTAACTCTGAACTTTTATG
>CAYYPV010000073.1:0-3349 GCA_964473665.1 uncultured Candidatus Bathyarchaeia archaeon | reverse complement strand
TATACGTTTATATTGTTTTGTTGTTTCAACCAGTTTCTGAAGTGTTTGTTCTTTAAGCTCATTTGGGCAGTGTATTTTTGCCTTATCGATAAAGTAACGGGGAAGCATCGCAACTAACTGTGATAAAGTTTTATCGGATTCCGCTAGAACCTGCAACATTAATAGTGTAGTCATTGCTCCATCGCGAACTGGCTGGTGAGGCCCATAAAAGCATCCGCCGTTTTCCTCGCAACCAAATATGCTGTTAACTTCCTTCATCTTGTTAGAGATCTCTACACTTCCAACCTTTGTAAGCAGTACTTTTGCGCCGTAACGTTTTGCCACATCCTCAATTAATTTTGATGAACTAACGGATGTTACTACAGTTGACTTAGGGTTTTTTCGTAGGATATACTCCATGATGATTGCTGAACTTTCATCACCCCAGATTATCTCGCCATTTTCATCACAGAATAAAGAGCGGTCAGCATCTCCATCATAAGCCACTCCCAGATTCGCTTTAACAGCTACAACTATTTTTGATAACTCGGTTAAGTACTCAGGACGCGGTTCAGGCAGCCTTCCAGGAAAATGTCCGTCCACATTTGAGTTTATTGTAGTTATTTTGCAGTCGAGTTCACGCAGTATTTGAGGAAATATGAGAGCCCCCGCACCGTTCGCCAGATCCATGACGACATGGAAATGTTTCTTTTTGATTTTCTCCGCATCAACATTAGCTTTAACTGCCTCATTGTAGGTTTCTAAGATTCCTGATTTAGTTGAAATTCTGCCAAGAGCATCCCAAGAGGCTTGTTTGAATTTTTCGTTGAAGTAAATGCTCTCGATTTTAAGTTCGTCGTCTCTTGAGATTTCAACACCGTCTTTTCCTAGAACCTTTATTCCATTGAACTCCGGTGGGTTATGAGAAGCGGTTATTATTACTCCGCCGTCCGGTTTGTAGTGCCTAACTGCGTATTGAATAGCGGGTGTGGGTGCCATGCCGACATCGTTAACGTTACATCCAGCGGCTACAAGTCCACTGATAGCCGCCTGCATAAGCATAGGGCTGCTTGTCCTTCCGTCGTACCCGATAAAAATGTTGCCTCCCTTAAAGAAGGTTCCAATTGCTGAACCTAATTTCGAAACGAATTCAGGGGTTATTTCTTTGTTAGCTAAACCGCGGACTCCATTTGTACCAAATAGACGAGACCCCATATTACATGACCTGCTTGGGACCGAGAATGCTTTCTTCAACGTCTTTTGATGGGCATACTTTTACTTCTTGAGTTAATGTTACGTTATCGTAGATTACTGCGTTGTCACCAACTATTACATTTTTTTCAATTTTAACCCATTGTCCTATGACTGCGCCTGCGCCGATTATTGCACTATGGATTGATGAGAAGTTGTCGATCCATGCTTTGGGAAATATTATTGAGCGTTCTATTCGACATCCTTTTTTTATAACTGAACCTTCACCGATTGATACGTAAGGGCCGACTATGGCTTCTTCCTCTATCTCAACGTTATCTCCAATTATGGATGGTGGTACTATCTTCGCCTTTTCATTGATATGTACGCCTTTTCCGATTATTGCTTCCGATTTTGCTATTTGATCTAAGAATTCGTTGTTTGTAAGTACATAGTCTTCCGGTTTACCTACGTCCCCCCATGAACCTTCGTATCTGTATCCATACATTTTTCCTTCGCGGGCCAGATCTGGGAAAATTTCTCTTTCGATTGAAATTTTTGCGTCAGTCGGGATCAGTTTAAGAATTTCAGGTTCGATGGTGTAGATTCCCATGTTGATTAGTTTGCTTGGGGCTTCTTCAAGTTTCGGTTTCTCCACGAATTTCCGAATTTGATCGCCGTCACCTATCTCTACTACTCCGAATCGACTGGGATCTGGTACCTCACAAAGCGCCATTGTCACCGAAGCCCCATGTTTTTTATGTATTTTTAAGATATCGCGATAGTTAATTTTGCAGAGCACGTCTCCATTGAGAACTAGGAACGTCTCATCATCTCCGACAAGCTCTTTCGCCTTTTTAACAGCCCCAGCGGTGCCCAATGGCCTTCTTTCAAATGAGTAGAAAATTTTTACATCGTACTTCGACGGCCCAAAATAACGCTCCAGCTCATAGGCCATGTAACTTACGGCTAGTACGACTTCATCAACACCGCTGTTTGAGAGAGATTCAAGTGTCCAGTCTAGAAGAGGTCTATTTGCGATTGGGAAGAGTAGTTTTGGCCTAGTGCAACTTAGAGGTCTTAGCCTGGTTCCGAAACCGCCGGCAAGAATTACTGCTTTCACATCTTCCACCATTAGTCATCTGATATTCTAAGTAAGGAGTTGTGTAAAGCTTTTATTGGTTAATACGTATATCGGTACTTCTTTTACTAAAAAACAGTTAATGAAATTATTAAGGTTCCCATTTATTTGAGGTTTAAAAAAAATGAAGTTTGCATTTATACATACAGGAATAGATGTTGAGATATCAGCAACTCAGAGGGAGAAAGCTCCCGCTTCATGGCCTCCTTTAGGAATTTTGTATGTAGCAACGTTCCTCAGAGATAATGGTGTTGAGGTTTCTGTTCTTGATCAAGCTGCTAAAGGTTTGTCATTGGAGGATACTGTTAGTTGGGTGAAGAGGGAGGATCCGGATATACTTGGTTTTTCTACGTTGAGTTGTTCAGGTAAAACTGCGGCTAAGATAGCTAAGTTGGCTAAAGAGGAGAATCCGAATTTAAAGATTGTTTTTGGGAACTATCATGCAACTTTTAATGCGGAGAAGATTCTGAAGAAATATCCGTTTGTGGACGCTGTTGTGGAAAAAGAGGGAGAGCTTACAGCTCTGGAGCTAGCGGAGTCGATTGAAAAAGGTGCAGATTTAGATGGAGTTCACGGCATTTATTTTAGGAAGAATGGAAGGATTGTTTCAACGCCTGAAAGGCCTTTAGAAAAGAACATTGATTTTCTGCCTTTTCCTGATCGCGGGTTGTTGGATGTTGAGTATCGTTCAACGATGTTTGGCTTAGATTTAGCGACTGAAAGATTTACCACAGTGCTTACTTCACGTGGATGCCCGTACAGGTGTAGTTTTTGTGGCTGTATGAAGATTGCTCACGGCGTTTGGAGGCCTAGATCTGTTGAGAATGTTCTGGGAGAGCTGAAGATGCTTGAGGATAAGGGGTACAGGCAGGTTCTCTTTGTGGATGACAATTACACTGTTAACAAAAAGAGATTATCTGAGCTCTGTCAGAGAATGAGGAAAGAGAAGATTGATTTGGAGTGGATCCGTGAGTCGCGAGTGGATAATTGTTCAACTGAGATGATTCGATTCATGGTGAAGGCTGGATGCCGAGTTCT
>CAYYPV010000072.1:0-10205 GCA_964473665.1 uncultured Candidatus Bathyarchaeia archaeon | reverse complement strand
TACTGATGTTTTAATGACAGAAGCTATTTCTTCTATGTTATCGCTTATGGTTGTTATCCGCTGAACTTCGCCGCCTAGGGCTGTTATTCGCTTTGTCAGCCACTGCGCATTCGTATTGGCGATTTTGCCAATTAAAAGCTCATTCCCTATTGAGATAATCTCGCATTTCATCAAGGGTAAATCTAGATGGTTATTTAGCAATTTCTTTCGCCCATCTGGCCGCCCGATCTAATTCTCCCTCTTTCAGTGGGCCCTCTTTACCTTCTACGGAGAAACCTTCTGGTGAAGCAATTAAAGTCCCGCCATTTTTTTTCAAACTGTCAGCGATTCTTTTCGCTGCATAGCCAAAAACTCCCACAAATCTAGTCGTTAATCTGGTATCAAATGCAGCTACATGCATATTCCCAATGGCAATCTCCGAAATTTTCTTAAGAAAGTCTTGAATTGCCGGTGTCGGTCTGCCTCCATGGGTCGGAGAACCTACGATGAGGAGGTTAAATGTTTTAATTTCAGACGTATCTACTTCACTTACCCGAAGAATTTTCACCTCACCAGTAATAGCATCACCTACGGCTCTAGCAATTTTCTCCGTATTTCCATAGACTGAGTCGTAAACAATTAAGACCTTCAACCGACGACTTACATTTTCATTTTCAAAGGAGCTTGCCATCGACATGCCCAACTTTTTCTTAGAAAGCTCATAGAAAAGCTTTGTTCGCGGTTAGTGTTATTTGGGCTTCTTTGAACTTAAATACCATTTTAGGTACTCGTTGCGTTCACGTTTACGTTTTTCTTCCTCAGGTTCTAGATCTTTCTTTTTTTCACGAATTTCCATAAGCTCCTGATATGTGAGTGAAAGACCGCAGCTGAGGCAGCTATATTGCTTACGAGATGGATCATACCGCATTTTGCCGTTGCATTCCGGACATTCTACGGACACTACTTTTTTCTCCTATTCCCATAAAGTTGGATGAGGTATCAGATATTCTTTTAGTTGAACTACTTGAAGAGATTTGGTGCCAAGTAATCATTGCAGCTTAAGAACTAACGTCGTAGGCAGTGAGATTTCCCGATTAGTTGCTAAACGGCTCTAAACTTTCTAAACCAGCTTCTTTAGCTATTACACACGATCGCTGTTTTTCTTCACGAGTTAATCGTCTGCCAAGCTCAGGCACTTTATTATACTCAAATTCAGGTCTATACTGCCACATCACGTTAACTCGAGTCTCTTTACCTAAGTTTTTCGCAATCCAGTGTAAAATTTCTTTAGTGCAACACTCTAAATGCCCAGGTAATACAAGAACACGGATCAACAGTTCTCCATACTTCTTTGCTGAAAGCATATTATTTGTGCAAACATCAAAATATTTAGGAGCGCTTGAAATCCTAACTGCACATACATTATTTCCGTATTTGAAGTCATTAAGATAAACGTCAGCGAAGCCAGCGAGAAGCTCAGCAGTATCTTGACTATACCACGTATTAGAATTCCATACAATGGGTACATTGCTTTCCACATGTTTGAAAACTTCCAACCATTGTTCAAGCCATGGTGTTGGCTCGCCGCCAACAAGATTTGCGTTTCGGCAGCCAGATGCGCGGGCTCTATCTATTGCTTTCGCTATATCCCGAGGAGTCCAACCGTTTCCCTCCTCATACCATCGGGCTATTGACCAATTTTGGCAGTGCACACAATAAACGGTGCATCCACAGGTGAAAATCGTGAAAGATGGAACTAGTGACGCCTCTTCACCTAGGTGCTCAAACATCGTTGAAACATTTATCTCAGGCCCACATCGGCAGAATCCCAGCTCGTCCTTTAACCTATTTACACCACATTTTCGTTCGCAAAGATGGCAGTTCTCCATTATGCGCCTCGCGATCTCGATTTTGAGGTCTAAATAAGATTTTTTAGGTGAAGAAAGTGCCTCAAAATCCATTTCATTAGAATCAATTTTCGCTTCAAGATCATAATACTTATTCGTTAAATCAGCGTGAATTTTCCATAATTTATCTAAGTTACATTCGTCGGTAAAGTTCGCCGAAAGCTTCCTAGCGAGTATAAATTTAGCTTTTTTCCGATTCTGGAAAACATCAAAATATCGAGTTAGGCTTGTTACAGCCTCATCATCATGTATTATTCTAACAGCGTCTGGTCTTGTTAAGACCCGCATATGTTGCTCACACTACGAACGGATAAGATGATTCGTGAAATTCACGTTTACCCTTTATTGCTATTGGTGCACCGCATTTTTGGCATTCCATTTTTTCGGTAAGATTCCATTTTGATATCTCAAACCCATATCGTTCGACGAGAGTTGTCTTACATTTTGGACAGTATGTGTACTCGCCTTTTTCGCCGGGAACATTTCCTATGTAAACATAGTTAAGTCCCTCTTTCTGAGCTATTTCTCTGGCTCTAACAAGGGTTGAGACGGGTGTTGGTTTCGCGTCTGCCATTTTGTACATGGGGTAGAATTGACTGAAATGCAACGGAACATCCGGTCCCAGCTTATTATTAACCCACTGAGCAATCTGTTTTGTTTCTTCAGGGCTATCATTAACGCCTGGAACGATGAGAGTGGTTAATTCGACATGAATCCCCTTCTTAACCATCGCTTCAGTAGCATCTAGAACCCCTTTAAGAGTGGCGTTGCAGTATTTGCGGTAAAATTCCTCAGTAAAACCTTTTATGTCAATGTTGGCCGCATCAATGTACGGAGCCATTACATCCAGAGCTTCAAGTGTAATGAAGCCGTTAGAAACTAGAACACTCTGAAATCCTTCTTTCTTTACAAGTTTTCCAGTATCAATAACATATTCAAGCCAGATTATTGGTTCATTATAAGTGAAAGCAACGCTGTGACAGTCATAACTCTTAGTTAACTCTATAATCCTTTCAGGTGAAACTTGCTCTGTCGCAATTTCTTCTGGTGACGCCTGTGAAATCTGCCAATTCTGGCACCAAGGACACGTAAATGAGCATCCAAATGTGCTTATTGAGAAAATTCTGCTGCCGGGCCAAAAGTTAAAAAAAGGTTTTTTCTCAATCGGGTCAACTGCCATAGAAGTGACTTCACCGTAAATAAGAGTGTACAGTTTTCCATCCCTATTCTCCCTTGTATCACAGAAACCTCTTTCGCCAGGTTTAATCACGCATCTCCTAGGGCATACAGCACATTTTACAATATTATTAGCCAATTTATCGTACAACAAAGCCTCTTTAACCGGCAAATGAGCACCCTCTCCGCGAGTTCACTATAATAAATTCGCCAATCGTGCCATTTAACTGATTTGCTTGGAAAAACGAAATAGTATATTACTGATGGCATTTAAAATGGAATTACCTAGTGGGGTAATAGTGGATGATAGTTGTTCCTGGGCCCGCTTCTCCTGATCTTGGATTAAAAATAGCCAAATTGTTAAAGGCGAAGATCGTTCCAGTTGAGTTTAAGTTTTTTCCAGATGGAGAAAGTTATGTTAAGTTTACACACAAAATTGAGGAAGACGTCATAATTGTACAAACGATGAATCCCCCTCAAGACACGCGGCTTATGCAGCTGTTTTTAATGGCGGATGCAGCGGCAGATTTAGGCGCTAAAAAAATCACTTTGGTTGTACCTTACCTCGCATACGCCAGACAAGACAAGCGATTCAGAGAAGGTGAGGCAATCAGCATTCTAACAATTGGTAAGTTGCTAAGGGCTTTGAAAGTTAATAGACTAATTACGGTTAATGCTCACAGCCCAAAGATGTTAAGTGAAATTGGCGTAAAAGCTGAAAATTTATCTGCAATACATCTACTAGCGGAGTATTTCGAAAAACAGGGGCTTAAAGGCGCTGTTTCCCTATCGCCGGGCAAAAAAGCAATGGAAATGGCGATTGAAGCTGAAAAAGTATTGAAGGGCGGATATTACTGCTTAGAAACCCATAGAGATGTAGCCACTGGTAAAGTTAAGGTTGAAACTAGAGGGTTAACAGTTAGAGGTAAGAATGTTGTTATTTTTGATGACATAATCAGCACCGGCGGAACTATGGCTGAATCTGTTCGAATAGCGAAGCAGAACGGTGCGAAGAGCGTCTATGTTGCCTGCGTTCATCCCCTACTACTAGGCGAAGCAAAGAAAAAGATACTCCAAAGCGGAGCAGAGAAAATTGTCGGAACAGATACTGTACCCAGTCCCGTCGGCATTGTATCTGTCGCTGGATTAATAGCAAAAAGTATTGAAGAGAAAAGCTAAGTTTGGTCAAAATCTTGTCTTTTTAGTGCGGCGTTGGGTGGGGTATATGGAAGTAATTTTTCTCGGAACAAGCGGAAGCATGCCTACCAACAAAAGGAATTTGCCGGCGGTAGCAATCCTCAGAAAGGATGAATTGATTCTGTTTGACTGCGGCGAAGGAACTCAAAGGCAGATGATCTTGGCGCATATCGGCTTTAACCGTAAAACAAAAATTTTCATCACTCATATGCATGGCGATCATGTTCTAGGAATTCCCGGGTTAATTCAAAGTATGGCTCTTCTAGGTAGAACTGAAAAACTTGAAATCTACAGTCCGCCCGGAATGAAGAATTTTGTTAAGTCAATTTCGCGGACAGTTAAATTCACACTCACATTCCCAGTAGAAGTCTTTGAGGTGCATGAAGGTATTGTCCACCAAAACAATGAATACCAGGTACAAGCTGTTCAAACCAGCCATGTAATACCCGGCTTGGCGTACGCTCTAATTGAAAGAAATCGACCCGGAAAGTTCCACCCAGAAAAAGCTAGAGCCTTAGGTGTACCTAAGGGCCCGCTTTGGTCAAAACTTCAACGCGGTGAGGACATTAAGCTTCCAAAAGGAAAAATTGTGAAGTCAAGAAACGTTACCGGCCCTCCAAGACCTGGTAGAAAAATCGTTTACAGCGGTGATACAAGGCCGTTTAAGGTAATATTAAAGCTGGCTAGAAAAGCAGATATGCTGATTCATGAGGCAACTTTCGCCGATGAGCTTGCTGAAAGAGCTAAGCGCGATGGACATAGCACACCAAGTCAAGCAGCAAAGATTGCTAAAACTGCTAGAGTTAAACGACTTGTTCTTACTCATATAAGTGCAAGATATGCCAACGCTGACATTTTAGTTAAAAAAGCGAGAAAAATTTTCCCAAGAACTCAATTCGCTGAAGATTTGTTAAGAATTGAACTTCCCTACGCAGAATAAAAACTCTGCAGCTTCTCTAAGTCGCGAATAGGATTTTCAATTGTCTCAACCATTACGAATCCCTTGAATTTAGCTTCAGCTAATTTATCGACTATTTTCCTCCAGTTAATCGTTCCTTGCCCTATTTGTAAATGGTCGTCGAACGATCCATCATTATCCGAAGCGTGGACGTGGATGATTTTATCTTTAGAATATTTGAGAAAATCATCGATCTGCCCCACAGTATTGGCGTGCCCAGCGTCAAACGCTATTCCAATATCTTCACTTCCGAGCTCACTGTAGAATTCTTTAAAATCAGACGCTTTCTTGAAAAGCCATGGAAAAGGGTCAGGCATATTCTCCACCGTTATTTTTACCCCAGTATCATCAGCCTTCTTCGCTAAATATTTCAGTGATGCGAGGTTAATTTTAGCGTCTTCATTTGGATGAATCGCCGTTAATCCTGAATGCATGCCTGGATGGATTACCCACACTAAACTTTCAAGTAGGTAAGCATTACTAAGCGAACGTTCTAACTGCTTCATCACTAGTTTTCTCAAAGGTTGGTTGAATGAAGCTATGTTTGTATCCGCAAATGGTGCATGAACAGTGTACCTGAGATTTTTGGTTGATTTAATCTCATTTAGAAGTTTTACTCGTTTATTATCAAGTTTAGTTAAATCCTCATCCACAATTTCCCAATTCTCGACGTCAGATTCTTGAAGGGTGTTTACAAGTGTTTTGAATGGTTTATTCATCAGGTAAAGGGAAGATAAGCCGAACTTCATTTCAACAGCCTCATTTTCACTAAATTTTTTCACGGGTCAGCCAATCGATTAACTCTTCAGGATTATTAGAGGCGATCTCAACTTTTATCGGCCCGAGCGGCGATTCAGCTTTTGGTTTGCAGAATGAAATATGATTAACATAGGCGGCTTGTTTGTTGAGGTGGAACGTAATTACGCTTCCACTTATGCCTTCCAAAAAGACTTTCCTTGCAGCGTCGCGAATTCTCTCCTGTTTTAAAAGACTTTGAAACTTTGAAAGCCCTTCTTCTCCAGAAGCCTTAGCTATTATAAAACTCTCATTCCCTCTTACCTCTGAGTCAAATCTAGGATTCGACACTAAATTCAGAATGGCTTGCTTAACCTTCTCAACGTCTTCAGTCGGTTTAACCTCAGTTTCAATTTTTATTGATGGACTATTCATTTGCTCACGATTCTATCCAAGCTTCTCTTAATATTTCTACGAAGTTCAGCGACCGTGCCCTCATTGACAATCATGCAGTCCGCCGAAGCTATTGCAGATCCGAGCCCTACACTGAGCTCCCTTGAATCGCGTTCAGCGAAAACCTCCCATAGCCGAGAATCATCACTTCTATTTCTCCTGTTAAGCCGATCAAATCTAGTTTGTTGTGAGGCGTGAAGTGCAACTAATGTGAAATTTGGAAACGATTTCTTAAACGCTCTAACTTCGTCTAGACTTCTTATTCCTTCAATTATTATTACATTGCTTGACATTTTTTTGATTAAGCGAATACAGCGTTCTGCTACAGCCGCTGGGCCATCTTCCTCCCTTATTTTTAGCATAACTCTTCCAACATTTTCTGGAGTTGGCTTTAGGTTCATCTCTAAAGTTAAAGCTCTAATTACATCCCCCATCACTATGACCGAGTAGCCCAATTGGGCCGCGAACTCCGAGGCTAAAGTTTTCCCTGCGCCAGGCATACCTGTTAAGCCTATTAGATGTTTATTTGGTTTGGATGCACTCAGCCTAGATACCTTCTAACGGTTCCTTTACTCTTCTCGTTTGACGATAAATATTTGTTGTCTAGTCCTTCAAGGTTTTCAATTGCTTCCCTGTGAATTTTGAAAAAATTCTTAAATAGTTTTCATATTAGTACGAAATGTAGGAAAAGTGTGAAAACATGATTAAAGAAAAAGTTGCCACGCGCATCTACGGAACCGTAAAAGTGGGCGATAGAGGACAAGTAGTCATTCCCGCTGAAGCCAGAAAGGAACTTGACATAAATCCGGGCGACCTCCTGTTTGTCATGTCTGGCAGAAACCGACGAGGCATCACCATGGTTAAAGCCGACACTATGCGGGAATTCGCGGAAAAAATCATGCAAGGACTTGAAGCCACGGAAGAAAAAAGGCCTAAAACGTAAAAACAAGTAGGGAAGCCGAATGTTTAGAGGTAGAGAAGAAATACGCAGGCGATTGCAAGAGATAATCGAGCGGTTCCGCCAAAAAGGAGCAATAAGCCCTGAAAAAGCCATGACCATCCAGGAATTGGGTTTGCCGCCACGCTTTGAAGAAGCTATGCATCGAAGACTTGGTCGATCAGGAATTTTTGTAGAAATAAATGGGCGGTACTATCTTAACGAAGAACGACTTAAACAAATTCAAGAGCAGCGTGCAAGAGCGGGATCAGGAAGCGGCAGAGGTAATGGTTGGAGTAGAGAAGATCAACCAACTTGGGCACGCGTTGCCAGAATTTTGCTTATGCTGCCGATCGGCATCATCATTGCCATTGTGCTTTTTTACTTTTTAGCTTTTAGAGGAGAAGTCTTTTCAGGAGAACTCCTTATCATCGTTGTAGTCATCGTCCTAGTGTTAACTGTTTTCAGATTACTGTTCTGGAGGTCGAGAAGAAGATACTGGAGTGAACAATAGTGAAGAACATAGCAGTCATATATTATGAATGCAGTTTTACTGCTTCTTCCCCATTCTCTCTTGTCCTTATGTGAACTTCCATGGCATTTTCTTCAAGCACTGCCTTCGCAAGTCTGGTTAGCAGTTCTTTTTTTGGCGGCTCAACACTCTTAAATTTTGGATCAAGTATGTTCCCTAGCGAGCTGTATTGTTGCAGGATATACACGCTGCAGCCTTTGACTGATTTAGCTATCTCTCTGATCGACTGCTCATCTTCTATTAATGTTGGAACTATAGTCGTCCTAACTTCTAATGGAATTTTAGAGTTTAGACAAATCTCTATTGACTTCTTAACGTTCTCCACCGCTTTATCTGATGAATCCGGTTTGCCCATAACGCGGCCGTAGTCTTTCGGGTTCAACGGCGCTACAACCGATAACGCCACATAGTCAACTAATTTACTGTTAACAAGATTCCTGATTATGTCTGGGTTTGCTCCATTCGTGTTTAAGAATGTTTTAAGACCCATTTTTTTAGCCCATGCAAATAATTCGGTTACCGCTTCAGGTTGGAGTGTAGGTTCTCCGCCTGAAAACCCCACAGCATCAATAAGCCCAACATTTCCCTCTATTCTTTGTTTCAAGAAATCTATGTCAACTTCTTGCCCAGAGTTCAAAGGTATCAAGTTGGCGTTCTGACAGTAAGGACAGGAAAATACGCATCCACTGGCAAATATCATGAATACTATATGGCTGCACCAGTCCACTGTCGAAATATCCACAAACCCTCCAATTCTCATTTTCATCTATAACGCTTCCTCGATGCATCAATTAGGTTGAAGTCTATATCTTAAAATATGTTTGGAGACAGGACGTAATTAGCGAGCTGGGGCATTTTAACTATGTCGGAACTTATTAGGAGTTTCGTAGCGTTTGATATTGCCGACGAAAAAATTCTGAAACGTATCAGCGATGCGCAAGCTAAACTGGTTGAAACAGGCGCGGATCTAAAACTTGTTGAACCTAAAAATATACATGCAACTCTACGGTTCTTAGGCGAAATTCCACCGATAATGGTGAGTAAGGTTTACGAAGAGATTAAGAAAGTTTCATTCAAACCTTTTGACTTCGAGCTTCGTGGGCTCGGAGTTTTTCCCAATTTGAAGCGCGTCGATGTCGTTTGGATTGGCATCGTTAAGGGAGTTGATGAACTTACAGCTATTTTTAATCAACTTGAACCTGAAATCCGTAAACTCGGATTCGCACCAGAGAGGAGAGGCTTCAGTCCACACCTGACTATCGCCAGGGTTAAGTCTGGACGGAATAAGACCGAGTTAACTCAACAAATAATGAACATGAAAGACTACGAGTTTGGCGTAGTTAGGGCGGACTCCCTGAAACTTAAGAAGAGTGTTTTAACTCCTCAAGGACCAATATACTCTACGATATATGAGGGGAAAGTGTGAAAAAGGCAGATTCGGCTGAGCGCATCTGCGCCCAAGTCTTGAAGACAATCACGCCTGGACGTGATGAAAGAAAAAAAATTCTAGGATTAGCTAAGCTTATGCAGACAAGGGTGCAGCAAGAAGCGGATAAATTGGGGTTGCACGCTGAAGTTAGAATCAACGGATCAGTTGCGAAAGATACATGGTTAAGTGAAGAGGCGGATATCGACATCTTCATTAAAGTCCCTACAACTTTGAAACGGGATAGATTTAGAAATGTTAGCCTCGAAGTCGCCAGAAAAGCTGCTGGAGAAAATGAGTCGATTGAACGGTTCGCTGAGCATCCCTACTTAGAAGTTAAGGTTGAAGAAACTCTTGTAAACATCGTTCCTTGTTACGATGTAAAGCCAGGAGAATGGGTCAGCGCGACCGACAGAACCCCGTATCATACAAGCTACGTGACAAAACATTTAAATGAACGTTTGAAGGGTGAAACCCGACTTTTAAAGAAGTTTATGAAAGGCATAGGCGTTTATGGAGCAGAAATTAAAATCGGGGGATTTAGCGGATACCTATCCGAGGTGCTCATTCTTCAGTACAAGTCATTTATCAATGTTCTAAAAAGCGCTTCTGAATGGAAAAGAAGCCAAATAGTTGACCTAGAAAACCACTACAAAGATCGGCTGCACGAAGCAAAAAAACTGTTCAATGCACCTCTAATAATCGTCGACCCTATAGATAAGGGTCGAAATGCAGCAGCGGCAGTGACCGCTATTAAACTGGACGCATTTATCGCAGCTTCAAGGGCTTTCACCGCTAACCCAACCATCCAGTTCTTCTATCCCACTGAAACAAAACCTTTTTCGTCTGAAGAGTTTGTAGGAAGATTGAAAGCACGCGAAACCGATTTAGTATTCGTTAAGTTC
>CAYYPV010000071.1:0-5224 GCA_964473665.1 uncultured Candidatus Bathyarchaeia archaeon | reverse complement strand
CAGCCAGAGGCTCCCTAGCTCTATAAACTTGGTCAAATATACTCGGCTTATCTATATCGTAAGGTAGTCCAGCTACGCCGACATCTTTGTTTTTAAGGTGATTAAATAAGGTTTTAATTCCATTAGGCGGCGCAACAACGTCGCTGTCCCAGAATAATATGCGATTCCCCTTTGAATTCTGCAAACAAATGTTTCTTGCTTCAGGGATATTGCTTTCTCTCTTTAACACTATTATTTCAGCGTATTCACCCGTATGTTTCTGCCTCCACTCGGTTAGATTCTCGTAGGTTTGATCTGCTGAAAAACCGTCGACGAAGATTACTTGAATTGACTCTTTTGAGTAATCTTGTTGCAACAGAGAATCAAGCACTTGTTTTATGCACCAAGCCCGATCCTTCACAGGCATAGCAACAGTTATAGTAGGTTGATTTTCTTTATCCCAAATAATTTTAGGTTTAACAGACATTAACGAGGCACCTAGAAAAGGACTTTTATGTTTATATGATTTTTAGGAAAAGCATAGATAAAGTTTAGATAATTAGTTAACGATCAAAAAGGATTATTGCAAATGAATTATAATTATAACAGGATGTTGAGTTCAATAATCAGGTTAAGAAAAAAGGTTTGATTTTAGACCTTTCTATGCATTATAGAATAAAGCATTTAGGCAGAAAAGCCAGTTGGAACAAGGTATTTCTAATGAGATTCAATAAACTCCTAAACCTGCTTCAGCATGATGTAAAAGAACTGGTAAAATTTTTGTTCACAGGATTCAGGGTAAAACACCCTCTACGAATACTCGCACAATTTGGCTACATATTAGGAATAGTCTACCACTGCTTCAATCCTATAGTTAGAAATAAAGAATGATTTCACGCCAAAATAATTGAAAAAGAGGTGATTGAAGATGCGAATCGTAACAATATGTATAGTAAATTACAATGGTGAAGACTGCGTATCCGACTGCGTGAAATCTGTTTTAGAGTCGGTAAAAGGAATGGATGCACAGGTCACAGTAATCGACAACGCTTCAGAAGATCGCAGCCTCAGCGTACTTCAGCATTACATTCCAAGAATTGATGTAATAGTTTCAGAGAAAAATCTAGGTTACGCTGGTGGAGGCCAGTTAGGATACAGTCGCACAGACTCGAAGTATTTTGTAGTTCTAAACAATGATTTAATAGTTGAAAGACAATGGGCGAAAGAATTAGTGGGTTATATGGAAGTGAACCCAGAAGTGGCTATCGCTGGCTGTAGAATAAAAGCTGATCTGGACGTATACAATGTGGGAACCTATTCCTTAATAGGTGAAAATATTTGGGAAGCGAAAGCGATTGAACAGTTTTATTTAGCTGGGGCATGTTTAATCGTTAGGCGTAGTTTAGTGGACAGGCTGTTCGATCCTGACTATTTTATGTACTGTGAAGATGTTTGGGCTTATTGGTTAGCAAGGCTTAAAGGGCATAAAATAGGGTTCGCGGAAAAAGCGGTTATTCCCCGGCATATAGGCAGTCACAGTATCAGAAAAGTGGGGGGACTAGACTTTCTCGGAGAAAGAAACAAATGGATGATGTTTTTCACTTTTTACCAAATAACCACACTGGTAAAACTAGTCCCTCTTTTTGTATTATTCCTTTCAATGAAAGGGGTGAGGCGGCAGGCCTTGATATGGATGGTTAAGAACTTTAATATTGTGATAAGTAAACGAAGGGAAATACAGGCTCAGAGGAAATTGCCTGACAGCGAAATTACGAGATATATGAGCTCATGGGTTTCGCATCAAAACAAAACTCTAAATAAAATTTCTGAGGAGTATTGTAGACTAGTTGGTATAAAGACCGTTGAGACCGCCTCAAGTGGCTAAGGGGAAACCTTTAATTCATCATTATGATGCCTATATTCAACCTAAGTGACTAAATATGGCTGAAAAAAAGGAAGTACTAGCAGGGGTTACATATGAATGTGTAAACTGCGGAACAAAGATAACCTTTGAGCAGCTTACGATGAGTCCTGAGATTAAATGCCCAAGTTGCGGCTATCGAGTTTTGAAGAAAGTACGACCGCCAGTAGTTAAGACCGTTAAGACTCCATAGATCTTCGATTTAGCTAAAGCTTTATCCCGACTCTTATTAGAAATCTTTCAATTCTGCTCTCGAGCCTAATTGTACCGCCTCCCACGAGGTATCCAAGAACTCCGCCGACCAATACGTCAGTAGGCCAATGTGCTCCAACATAAATTCTGCTAAAACCAACAATTATAACTATAAATAAAAGAGGAATCCGCGATTTAGATATTTTATCACCTAATACAGCAAACATAGATGAAGCTGCCTCAGTGTGGCCGCTTGGAAAGCTTGGTTCAGACGAAACCAAACCATGTTCAAGAACCCTTGCATTTGAAATAATGGCTGATGGTGATGGGCGCATAATAGAATATTTTACTAGTGTAACAATGCCTTCTCCCAAAAGTATGCCTACGAGGATTAGCGCTGCCTCACGCCTTTTCTTCTTAAACCATAGACCAGCAGCCACTAGAACCCAAAGAGGCCAATAACCCAAATAAGTTAAACATATCATTAGCACGTCTAGGACGGGATTTGCTAATCTTATATTTATTAGATTAAATAGCGCCGTATCTATATTTTGAAAATATAATAATAAACCACCCACCATTAAGATTACCAATAAAACCATTTTTTCAACTTTCATCATGGAAATCTTCCCGTTCTCACTTTACAGTAGCCCTGCTTGTTAAGCATTTAACTGAGACCTTTAAAGTCGAATAATGACATCCATCTCTTTCATTAGCCTTTTCATCAAAGTTCTTTCTTGTTTAGAAATACCTGAACCTAAATCCTCTTCAAGTTTCTTCCCAAAGTAACCATTAGCAATAAAGGTATCAGCCTTATCTACAATCTTCAAAATATCCTCAAGCATTCCTGCCTGTAAATACATAGAAACATCATTAATGAACAATATTGGAGTTGGCTTTTGCATATATTTAGTCAATAGACGATCAATTACAGTTTGATTAAACTTAGCTAATTTTCTAAGCTCCTGAGGCCCTTTAGCGGTAATACGTGGAGTCCTCACCTTCGCATTCTTGAAGTACCTCACCCTTGAGGTTGAACGAGTAAATTCAGCTAACGTTCCACCTATTCTCATTCCTCGAACTATCCTGGTTTGAGGCGCCATATCTATGACCGTGATTTTGCGAGAATATCCAATGTCAACAGCTTGGTCAAGAAGGTTGGCAGTTAGCTCAGTTTTTCCACTGCCAACATCACCCGTTACGAGAACTTTCTTTCCTAGAAGCGCCCTTAGGTGAAGCTTCTTTTGGCGAAATGATTTCAGTAAAACCTGCCCTCCGTAAGGCCTTAACTAATATGAAACCTAGAATGCTGCCGGGGATACTGCTGACTAGAAAAGCGATAAGGAGAAGTATCCATTGTGCTTGTATTCCCCAAAAAGATGGAACTGGTGTAAGAAATCCTCCAGAAACTATTAAAGCGCTTAGTAGAGCACCAATAGCAGTGCCGATCGGCTCTGTGAGAGCGGCATAATCTGTCTTTCGGATGAAATAATAAACGCAACCTACAACAAGTGCACCCGGTATGGCGCCTGGAAAAGCGAAAAGCGTTCCAGTCCCCGTCATGTTTCGAATAAGTGATATAACAAACGCTATGAAAATTGCGTACCATGGTCCAAGGAAAATTGCAGCTATAACATTAATCATATGTTGCCATGGAAGAGGCTTAGTTGGACCAACCACAATATAGAAGGGAGATAGGGCAAGGCCCAGAGCTATTAAAATAATCGAAAACGCCACCGATTTGGTCGAAACACGCAAACGATACTACTTCCCAAGCGCATATACTAATCTTGTTAATTTTCATATCGCAGTTTATAAAATTCTCTAATATTATGCAGAATGTAGACTTACCTCAATAAGAAAATTCATCCACCTTAAGGTCTTAATTTTCTGTCGAGATTTTAAATAAACAGACACATAGATAACAAAGAGAATATTATCGAATCGGAGAGGCTTCAATTTGCCATTGATGGAGCTAGCTACCCTTTTCCTAATTATGCTCCATACAAGTATCCATCTAAACCATCTCGTTGTAGGGCTCTCAGCTTATTTGGTACTGAAGAAATACATGAAAAAATTACAGTTCATATTTTTTGTATTTGCGGTTATGCTGCCAGATTTAGATATCATTCTAGATTGGATATTCTACTTTACCGGTCGCTCTCATCTGGTGATTTGGGGGTTCCTGCATGAAATAATCCCTGGAGTCACATTCGCCTTGGCAGTAGCAATTTTCGCTCAAGTCTTTTTTGGGCATGAGAAAAACCCATCTAAATTCAAATGGCTTACAATCAGCGTAGTTCTTGGTGTGCTTTTTAGTATTTTATTTAATTTACCAACACAACCAGGGGTGCCTATATTTGCGCCTATATCGTATCAGCCGAATCCCTTCGGGAGTTTGCTAACTACAAATCAGGGAGACATTGCAGTTACGTCAATATCACTGGTTCTACTTTTAATCTGGTTCTATTCTTATGGCGGAACAAAAAGACCAGTAATTGAAATAGAAAATGAAGCTGTGGAAAAAATTCTTAAGAGTATCCAGAAGCTTTCATACTTACAATTAGTGACACATGAAACTGAAAAACGATTCATTCTTTTAGTAATAATTATAGAGATCGTAGCTTTATCAGGAGCAATGCTAGGAATAACTGCAGCTATACCTGATTTAGCGGCATCAATACTCACTTTTTTTCTTGTCTATACGGCCTACATGCACTCCTTAAAGATCTAATGCTTCTTCTATGCTTCTTCTCTAGAACACTGCAACCGGCAATTAGTGACGTTATTAAGGCTGTCGCCTGTTAGTCACTAATCTAACGTCTACCTTGACTTTAACTTATCAATAATTTTAAGCCAAATTTTCATTTTTCTGGTTTAAGTTGCCATAATCTTTTATTTAGCCTTCTGAAATTTTAATGCACGCCAACTCTTAAGGTGAAGTACGTGCATTTTTAGGCTCTTCTTCAAGGGCCTCAAAAGCTCGCCTACCAGTAGAGGTGATCTTTACAATATTACGCTCAACCTTGACAAAACCCATTTTTTGAAGGTTGTCAACGGTCTTCTTATCATCATCAAAAAGAAGACTGTACATGAGATTACCTGTCTGTTGTAGGGTACTAAGAATGCTGT
>CAYYPV010000070.1:0-1823 GCA_964473665.1 uncultured Candidatus Bathyarchaeia archaeon | reverse complement strand
ACATCATGCCCATCTACATTAACAACAACGGTATCCAATAGATGTTCAGATAGGATTATTTCGCTGATACTTCTATTCAGATTTTGGAAATTAGTGTAAAGTCCAATAGGTATCTTCGGGGCCTTTTGCCTTATGTACCGTAAAATATCTATGAATGCGGGATTAAGTAAAGCATCACCATTGTCACCAACTTGAAATTTCTTAATCTGGTGAATAGAGTGGAATTTAGGCGTTGCCACTTCATCAATAATTTTCTTTACATATTCAAACGGCATGTTTTGAGGGAGCCTTCTACCTCTGGTTTTAGGGCAGAATATACAATTAGCTCCGCAAAGGTTAGATGTAGCTAAATTTATGCCGGATAATGTACTATTCATTTTTTTCACCATATAGTTTTATTGTTTCCTGCGCAACATAATCCCACGATTCTTTCTTGGCTTTTTCTTCAAGTTTATCTGAAAATTTCTTTTGAAGTTCCCTATTATTCAGTAGTTCTTCCATTTCTTTTGCTAAAGTATAAGAATCTCTAATAGGGAAGAATAATGCTTCATCTTTTGATAATTCCTCTTTGAAAAATTCTGTTTCGCTTACAATTAGTGGTTTTCTATGTTGGATAGCCCAGCACAATGCTCCGCTTGGACCGAAGCTTAAAACATAAGGAAAAACAACAATGTCCGCAGCTTGGAATATCATATGTGATGACTCCTCCGACTGGTAACCTGTGAAGGTAACATTGTTTTCTATACCTAGCTTTTTAGTCAGCGATAGAAGTTTTAGTGAATATTTGTTTCCGTAAGATTTACCGAAACTTCCGACTATCATCAGCTTACAATTATCGTATTTTAACTTAGCAAAAGCATCTAAGAGCGTTTCAATGCCTTTACGGGGAGTAATATTCCCAAAGTTTAGGATTATAAAATCATTAGAAGTTTTATTCGGAGCAATAAACGTATTATCTGGGATTCCATGCGAAACTATGTGAATCTTTCCAGAATGCGAAGTATATTGTAAAAGCCGTTTCTTAAAACAGGATGAATAAACAATTATCTCATCTGATAACCCAGAAATTGAACCATAAATGAAGAATAACAAGAATTTCAAAAGTAGCTTATTTTTAGTTATACCTATTGGAACAATTTCGCTGTTATGCTCATTATCGAAAAAGTTTTTGGGTATTACTTGATCTATTGTTGTAACTACGTTTTTACCTATAGCCTTTAACAGCATTAAAGCAAAAAGCACATAAATAGTCGAAAAGTTCTCACCGACTGTTTTGAACTCATACTTGAAATGTACAACGTCGGGTTTGTCTTTTATAATGACCTTAAATATCTGAAATGGAAAAAAAGGGGTGCTCCATATTGGTTTACAAGATTTGTTATGTACTTTTTTACTCGCATAGTATTCGACATGAACATAATTACTTAGAGCCCTTGCAAAACTAGGCGAATAATCGCAGTCGTTAATATAATTATCAACAATAGCTACTTTTTTTACCGACAAATTTTATTTCCTCCAAGCCTTTGTAAGGAACCCTTTTTTTATGAACCATGGGTCAAGATATTTAATTTTGTCTACTGTCTTTTCATTAACTTTTTCAAAATATTTAGTAATAATATTCAACTAAACTTCACAAATATGACGTAGCCCGCGCATATCATATAGTTTTTTATGCTTGGGAATGTTTAATACCACATCTATTATTGTATGTTGGTGATTTAGAATCACTCGGAAACCGATTTGTTGCAATGCCTAAGCGATCCATCTTTCAACAAATTTCCTAAAGCCCTTTCTGAAATTCTTGAAATCATCTATGGATCGTA
>CAYYPV010000069.1:0-2246 GCA_964473665.1 uncultured Candidatus Bathyarchaeia archaeon | reverse complement strand
AATCCTCGAATATTTCGCCGCAGGTCTGCCTGTTGTTTCGACAACCATGGGCGCACTAGGTTTAGAGGCTTCAGATGGAAGAGAGATTCTGATAGCTGACGATTATGAACTGTTCTCATCTCACATTATTGCTCTTTTAAGGGATGCGAGTATGCGGGAGAAGCTTGGCCGTGATTCACGTGAATTGGTGAGAAGAAAATATTGTAGGGATATAGTTGTGAATAAGCTGGCTTCAATATTAGAAGCTGCGGTCCCTTAATCGCTAAGCCTTAACGTCTCATAAAGCTGCAGATGCATTTTGGCTACTTCTTCCCACGACCATTCTTTAGCTAATTTAGTGCAGACTTCTTTGCATCGATTATAGAAATCTTTGTCTTTCAATATTTGATTAGTTGCATAGGCTATGCTTTTTTCATCTTTAGGTGGAACAAGAATGCCTATTTCCTGTTGCTTCACGAGCTCCATACCTCTAACAGCCGATGCAACAACTGGTACGCTTGCCCCGATTGCAAGATGAAGAACTCCGCTTTGTGTAATGTCACTGAGGTATGGAAGAAGCACTAAATCAGCTGATCGAAAATAATAGTCAATTAATTCATTTTTTATGTAACCAGCGAAGATTACATGTTTCTCTAGACCTAGGTTCTTCGTAATTTGAATATACTTGTTTCGAAGTTGAGGATTCGCTGCTCCCACAACTAGAAGGAGAATATTAGGATAATTTTTAATTATTATTGAAAGCGCCTTTAATCCGTATTCAACCCCCTTATATGATGGTAAAAAACCAAAAACAAGTAAGACGGGGTCGTAATCCTCTATTCTCAAAGTCTTTCTCGCCTGGTGTTTGCCTATAGGCAGAAATTTTTTAACTCCATGAGGTAAGACCACAATTTTATTTGGTTGAACCCCTTTTAGCTGCAATCCGAAGCAAGCGTATCCAGTGTGAACTATTATTTTATCGGCTAAATCATAGATAAAACGCTCATACCACGTTCGCACCTTAATTTTCCTTTTTTCAATAAGAACTTCATGTTGCGTGAGTACTACAGGTACGCCAATTTGCTTTTTCAGAAAACCAGTTAAGAAAAGCATCAGCGTTTTTGGGTATAGTGCTGTTGTAAATTGAATGTGTACGAGATCTGGTTTAGTAGTTATGAGCTTATTTAGGGCATTTATCCCTAAAAGAGGAGCGTAAACCTCTTTTATAACGGGAAGATCGGTTTTTTTGTATAGGCATACAGTATTTACCTTTATAGTTTTCCCGAGTTCTTCTACAAGAAAACGAGTATATTGCGCCACACCGTCTTCCTTTTCGGGATAGGAGCTTATCATTTTTACATTCATCTTTTACTAAGCTCCTCATAGATAGTTACAATTTGCCTAGAGGTGGTGCTCCATAAATTGCTTTGGACAACTTTTTCGTAACCTTCGCGCCCTAGACTTTTACGTAGATATTCGTTTGACAATAATTCTATGATAGCGTCGGATAAGCCGTTAACGTCAGCCCATTTCACTAGTATTCCATTCTTTCTGTTAGTAATTATGCTAGGTATAGCACCGACATTAGTTGCGATCACAGGTTTTTTTTGAGCAAAAGCTTCAAGAATAACTATTCCAAAACCTTCAAAACTGCTAGGTAAAACAAAAATGTCGCATGATGCAAAAATTTCCCGCTTAATGTCACTAGATACAGGTCCGAAGAATATTATTCTAGTTTCTACGCCTACTTTTTTGGCTAGTTTTCTTAGCTTAGCCTCATAATCGCTGTGAGGACCGACAATAAGGAAGATGGCATTGTTGAAATGTTTGACCACATTTTTTGCAGCGTAAATTAGAAATTGTAGACCTTTTGATTCTTGGACTCTTCCTACAAACAATATTATTGGTCCATTAAACCCATTTTTTCGTTTAAACGCTGCACCATCCAAGGGTATAGCCATTTCAGATGGAATGCTTGTAGGCACTACTCTTATTCGGTTAGAAGGAGCTCCGAGTCTGTAAAGCCATTCTGCTTCAATTCTACTACCAGCAATTATAACGTCTACTAATGATAAGTTTAGTTTACCTAGGGTTTGATCGTATAACTGTATGAGAAGTTTTTGATAGTTGGGGCGTATGGGATATGCTGGAAAGTGCGGATTAAGAATAGATGGTGTTCGCCTTATTTTAGACAGTAGAATGGATTCATCTGAATGTGGATGTCTATATCCATGTGTATGAATTACGTCAAAGTTGATTTTTGACAA
>CAYYPV010000068.1:0-35823 GCA_964473665.1 uncultured Candidatus Bathyarchaeia archaeon | reverse complement strand
TGGCAACTCGATTGAGAGCAATTAATGTTT
The DNA here is from genome assembly GCA_964473665.1 of uncultured Candidatus Bathyarchaeia archaeon. Classification (GTDB taxonomy): domain Archaea; phylum Thermoproteota; class Bathyarchaeia; order RBG-16-48-13; family CAYPFQ01; genus CAYYPV01. The sequence continues at coordinate 35,793 of CAYYPV010000068.1, read as the reverse complement.
CAGCCTCAGGATTTCCTCCAGTGAAATCTCGAACATACCTGTGGGATTTTCTAGCTCAAAATTGCTGAGAACTTCTAGATGTGCTTCACCTAAGATTCCTATTTCTTTTGTACCAATTAGAACAGCTGCAACTCTTCCTGTTAGAAAACTTGGATGTTTTATCTCCTTAATTTGTAAATTCTCGATGGCCATGTTTGATAGCAAAGCTTCAACGCTCGACTTAATTTCTGTGAAATTTGCTGTGGGGTGTGATGAAACACCAGCTAGATGGAGTAGTCGTTCAGAGCAAGTTTCAAGTTTCTCATTGACCTTTATCACGTCGGATACCTCAAACAAACGTTGTGGATAACTCTCATGTTTATTATCTGCCAGATTTCGCATCAATCCTGGTAATAGGCTTTCTCGGATTATGGAGTATTCCGATGAGACTGGGTTGGCGAGTTTGATAGCGCCGCCGAATTTCTGATTCATCTTGCGATAATGAATCTCTTCATTTGTAAGTATAAAATTCAAGACTTCGGTGAAACCTAAACCGATCATGATATGCCGAATATGGTTAGCCAGCTCAAAAATTTCGTTTGGCTGGCCCGTTGTAACTGTTCTAGGTCTTGTAGGTTCGATTCTATAGTATCCATAGCCAATTGCAACTTCTTCAGCGAGATCAACTTCATGCATAATGTCAATTCTATAGGCTGGAATTAGGACGCTTAAAACGCCATTTCCAGCCGCTTCAACATCTAATCGGCATTTTCTAAGACATTTTATCGTTTCATTTTTTGAGAGTTTTAAGCCTAACAATTCACATGCTGAATTTATGTTCATCTTCATTTGTTGCGGTTTCAAATCCGGGGAGACAATGACTTTGTTTGGATATTTCACCGAAACATTTTCAATTAATCCACCCATATCGGCTAGAGCTGTAACTAGAATGTTTAAGCTCCTTTTTACTGCAAGCATATCTAAACCAGTTACATCAATAAACAAATCCCTAGTCGTGCTGGTCACCCTTGTCAATTCAGCGTTAATTATCGGTGGAAATGAGAGGACTGTATGCTCAGAGTCGATAATTATTGGATAATTGCCGGTTCCTTCTAGGATTTTCCTGAAAGCTATACCTTTTTCATGTTTTTCAAGAATTTCCTGTAGATTCATTTCTTCTGTTTTATCAAGTGGTACAAATCTAACTCTGTTGGGATCTGAAGCCAAGTACGTGAATGGTGGATGGACTTTACTTAAGTCATGAACTCCAATAGAAACTTTTACTCTGTTTCTTCCGAGTCCCCAATGTAAATCCTCCTGCATTTCCATTAATTCTTTTATATCTTCAGAGTCAAGAGATAATTTTCGAACAACCACACATAGTATGTGCGGTCTAACTTTCAGTACGCTCGAGTCCACAGTTAACACTGTTGGCCCGCTGTGTACATCGTACGCTTCTAAACCAATTTCCCATTCTCTTAGACCTCTAAGAGCTCTGGCAACACCTGCGTAACTGCAGAAATCTAGCCTATTAGGGTTAAATTCGATTTTCACGTAATCTTTTCCAACGTCTTCAAGATCTACACCAAGCCAAGGTAACCACTTCGCCATTTCCTCAACAGTAAGTTGGCGCCCAGCAAATTTGCTGAAACGGTCTCTGTCTAAGGTTATTACAGGCGTAATGGAATCCCTCGAATAGTCGGTGTACTTCTAATCCAACCTAAGTCGTTTCTGTAAAGATTACGTATGTCTTCAACGCCGAGTTTCAGCATGATAATTCGCTCTAGTCCTCCTCCCCAAGCTAGAACGGGATAATTTATGCCGAGTGGTTTAGTTACTTCTGGCCGAAATACTCCCATTCCGCAAAGTTCAACCCAAGCCTCAAGTTCAGGCACATAAACAGTGCTTTGTACAGATGGTTCGGTGTACGGGAAATAGCTGGGCCAAAATTGAACTTTCTCCAAACCAAGCTTCATATAAAACTCTTTCAGGGTGCCCATTAAATCGCGTAAAGTTACATTATTATCCATTACTATTCCCTCGATTTGGTGAAATTCCGCTAAATGTTTGTAATCTATTTTCTCGTTTCGGTAGACGCGATCAACTGAAAAAACCTTCAAAGGTATTTCCCTGTGCTTTGAAAGAAATCGAATAGTTTCAGCTGTTGTATGTGTTCTTAAAAGCAACTTTCTAGCTTCTTCACGTTTCCATTTATAGCCCCAGCCTGTAGAACCGGTTATCCAGCCATTTTCATGTGTCTTTCCAACTTGACTAACTATTTTTTCATTGGGCAATTTTCCCAGTTTTGGCTTTGCAATGTAAAATGTATCCATCATTTCTCTGGCTGGATGATCTTGAGGTTGGAATAACGCATCGAAATTCCAAAATGCAGTTTCAATTATAGAGCCGCGAATCTCAGTGAAGCCCATCTGTAGAAAAATTCTTCTTACTTGCTGAATTATCTGTTCAGCTGGGTGAATCTTCGCCGGGTGAAACCGTGGACCTGGCGCCTTAACGTCGAATTCTCTAAGCTTAACTGAACGCCACTTGCCCGTGCGTATTAATTCAGGTGTTAATTGGCTGACTTCTTCTGCGAGGGCCTCAACTTGCTGTGCAGTTTTCAATCCTTTATCTGTAAGTGAAATTGAGCGTTTAGTTTCTGTGCTAATAATAACTACATTAGGCCTAATTCGCAAATTATCTAATCCTTTAATGAGCTCTGATGGCAATATGCCTAAAGGAGTTGGATTTTTCTTCAACAATTTAATTAATAATTCATCTAAATCTTTTTCTGGCTCCTTCTCAACTTCAAGGATGAGTGTCTCTCCTTCTCTTTGGGTATGAAGCCATCCTTTACGTTTAGCCCAACCAAGAGCTATTGACCCCTCTTGCTTTGTAAGACCTGCTTTTTCTAGGACATCTTCAAGTTTTGCCTTCTTCCCTAATTCCAATACAGCATTAACAAGTCGCCTTTCAGGCAAATTGTTTATTTGAAACTTTTCACCTTCGAACCCCAATTGAACAAAACTTTCGCTTTCTTCCGAAATTTTAGCCAGATTTTTTGATGACAGCCATAATGAAGAACGCATAATAGCTGCTTCGTTAAGTCCTGTCTTTTTTGCAATCTCATCCACCGTTAGCCTTTTTTCCTGCCTTAAGGTGAGCAGGAGCTCCTTCTCAATTTTATGTAAAGTAACCATATTTTTCCTCTCTAGTATCATGAAGAATTTTGCTCATCAAAATTTCCTTTAAGTTCAGTCACTCACTCTTAGGCGGTATTAGTTTTCCATTGCTTTGTTTACTTTGTCATTTTTCATTAAGCTGTTCGTGACGTTTGTAATCTACATTTCATGCAGATTACTTTTTCATTACTAACGAAGTATGGATAATCTTCGATTTTGCTTTTTTTAGTAAGTCTTATTCTTCGTCCGCATTCGTCACAAGTATAGACATTTATTCCCATTTCCGGTTCACCTCAATTTGTTTGCCGCGATTCTACTTTTTTGAAGCAAAATGAATAGGCAATTTCGGCACTTACAGAGATGTGCATTGATTTCTGTGAGAGATTCCCTTTAGTTGTCATAGCCATTCCTTTTTCACCTGTAAAGCAATAAACGGCTTATATTTCTGCGTTGCAATGACCAACCCTATCCGTAGATTGTCAAAAACTTATATCATTTCCCATGCCTTTAACAGATATGTCTCTAAAGGAGTTTCTTTTCATTGGCTGAAAAAACACCTGCAATAGACCCCTGGGGTACAAGGTGGAAGTTCGAGGATTATGATAGGCTATTCAAATTGTTTGGGATAACGCCGATTGAGCCTTTGCTTGAGGAAAATCCGGTTTTAAAAAAGAGCAGGTATATGCGTAGAAAAATAGTTTTTGGGCATAGAGATCTAAAAACGATTTTGGATGCTGTTCATGAGCGTAGGCCGTTCGCGGTTATGTCGGGAATAAAACCAACCGGTGAATTTCATTTAGGTTCTAAAATGACTGCTGAAGAGATTATTTTTTTCCAGCATTTAACGCCGAAAGCCACAGCTTCCTATTGCATTGCGGACGTAGAAGCCTATGCGGATAATGGGGTGCCGTTTAGTGAGAGTGAAAAGATCGCTGTGGGCAATGTCGCCGATATGCTAGCGTTGGGACTTGACCCAAAAAGGGCGTACGTCTACAAGCAGTCAGAAGAAATTCGCGTAATGAATTTGTCATTCATTTTTTCCAGAGGCGTAACTCACAGTATGCTTAAGGCGATATATGGAGAAAAATCCTTCGGTCACTATCTATCTGCATTGGTTCAAGCAGGGGACATACTTCTTCCACAACTTAAGGACTTTAATGGGCCAAAACCTGTTGTTGTTCCTGTCGGCGCTGACCAAGATCCGCATATTCGATTAACAAGAGATCTTGCGCAAAAATACCAAGACCGGTTTAAGTTTATTGTTCCAAGCGCAACCTACCATAAATTAATTCGATCACTTTCCACTGGAGCGGATAAAATGTCAAAAAGGGATCCGATGGGTTATCTTCTCTTAAGTGATGACCTTGATATTGTTGGGAAGAAGATTACTAGTTCTTTCACAGGCGGGAGGGAAACTGAAGAGCTGCAGAGGAAGTTAGGTGGTGAGGCTTACAAATGCCCTGTTTATGACTTATACTTATTCCACTTTTGTGAGGACGATAAAAAAGTCCGAAATGTGTATGAGGAGTGCATTCATGGAGAAAGGCTTTGTGGAGAGTGTAAAATGGAGCTTCGGGAATACGCCGTTAATAGCTTGAGAGAGCATCAAAGAAAACGTGAATCATTCATGGATCTAGCGGAAGAAATTCTGGTTAGAAAGAAAAAATAGGCACTACTTAAGTAAACGGCCGTCCGAATCGATATCCCCATTTCTTATTCTAGTAGCTGTAATCGGCTTTTTGTCATCGGCAAAAACAGTTCCTACGCAAATAATATCTAGAGGATACAGTTTTTTCCTCCTCCTTATCGCGTTTATCTCTCTTGCAGGCGGTAAGGTTTCTTCACTTACAACTATTGCTTCGATGTCTTCTGCGGAGGTAGCTATGCCGTATGGATCGCTAAGCGGTAAAATCTCATATTTATTCGTCCACCCTTCCTTTTTCATAAAGTTTTCTAATATTTGCTTTCTTTTCTCATAATTTATGACGGGGTAGGACTTAACTTTCGTAGCAAAGTTCTCGGTAGTTAACCCGATTGAGACTAATTTGCTTAGATCAAAAGCTCTTTTCAGAAGCATTATGTGTCCTTTATGAATTACATCAAAGGTGCCGCCAAGAACAACTTTGCTATACATAACGTTTTTTCCCCTAAGTAGCTCTAAATCTTTTTAAATGATTCAAGATTTAAGGAATTTGGCGTAGGTGAGTGCATCTTTTGCTTCCAGAAGATATTCTACAGAAATACTATAAGGCAGGAAAAATTGCCTCCGAGGTTCGTGGCGCAGCAAGAAACATGGTTCGTGAGACAATGCCGATAATAGAAGTCTGCGAAAAAGTGGAATCCATGATACGTGAAAAAGGTGGACAACCAGCTTTTCCATGCAACATTTGCATTAATGATGTAGCGGCGCATTATACTTCACCACCAAGCGATACAAATGTTATTCCAAACGGATCCTTAGTGAAAGTTGACTTAGGTGTCCATATTGATGGCTACATTGTAGATACAGCGACAACAGTTTGCTTGAACCCTGAGTATGCACCACTCTTTGAAGCTGCTGAAAACGCAATAAACAAAGCCTTCAAATCAATTAGAGATGGAGCTAAAGCTTCGGAAGTTGGAGGTCTAATTCAAACTACCATAGAAAGCTATGGATTTAAACCGATTTGGAACCTAAACGGTCATAAAATGGTTAGATTCACACTCCATGCCGGAAAATCAATTCCTAATGTTTCCCGCCTGAATGGAACAAAAATAGAGGCGGATGAAGTTTATGCTATTGAACCTTTTGTGACATATAAGAATGCTAATGGGAAAGTTGTTGATTCAATGGAAACGTTCATCTACCGCTATGTGAAGGAAAGACCGCAAAAAGAAGAGGGTGCAAAACTTCTTCTTCAAAAAATTAAAACGGAATTTTATACGCTGCCATTTTCTAAGCGTTGGATTTACAATGAGCTGCCGCCTGAAGAGTTTGAAGGAGCTTTTAATGAGCTTCTTTATTCTAGGGCCCTAATGGCATACCCAGTTTTAGTTGAGGAAAGCGGTAACATAGTTGCTCAAGTTGAACATACCGTAATCGTAACGGAAAATGAGTGCATCGTTTTAACGATTTAAAACAAGAAATAGTTACTGGTACTGTTTCTTAACTAATCCTTCATAATAGATTGAAGTTATAGTTGTTAAAGTGCCACATTTTGGGCATTTTTCCGCTGTCTTAAAGACGTAATCGCCACGTTCAAACTTCTTTACATTTTTGAACCCGCACTTATCGCATTGTTCGACTGTTAAAACGTTTAGGGGGATTAGTGGTTGCTGAAGTGGAACCATTATTCTTCTTCTTAATCTTCGAAGAACAATTAATGAGATACCTAATCCAATGACTCCTATGAGAGCCATTACTGTAGCCGTCTCGAATTCTCCTGAAACGTAAGAAGTTAATCCAACGTACAAAAACCAGATGGAGATCACGAAAAGTGCTGCCAACACTATGAAGTACAGGAATATGGTGCTTACACCTATTCCCGTTCCTGTCCGTTGCCTTTCACTCACTTAGCTTCAACTCCCTATTGGCCTATGCCCATAGTGTTTCCTATTCCAGCAACGATAACTGTGTCACCAGGCTTAGTTCTTTCAGAGATAAGCCGATTAATTGCGACAACAGCCTTGTCAACGCCGGTGACAATTTCCTTCTTCATTGGAGAGATGGCTTCTTGAATAGACTCTTTGATTAGAATTGCATTTACCGGAATTTTGTACTTCAACAATGCGTCTTCAATTTTATACTTTTCAGTCCCAATTCCACCGATAGCAGCGCCTATAGCTTCAGCGGTATCTCCGCTGTTTTCACCCTCAAGTTTCACTTGCGCATCAATCATAATAATCATTGAAACTCTTCCCTCGCACTCATCGACAATGGTCTTTATTGCGTCGCCAGGCTTACCCACATTTCCGCCAGGACCTTCAGCTTTCGTAACAAAAACTCTTCTCCCATCGATAGGAACTTCGGAGACTACCATGTCCTTCTCGATTTTTCGAGCCTCCTTTCCATGCATTAGTTTAGCTGCCACAAATGCGCCAGCGCCGTCGCCTATCGGTTGCCCGGTCGAAAATGCTTTTACTGCACCCATATAGGCGTCTATCAATTCCATAATCTGAGGCATAATCATCTGCAGCTGAATTACTATGAATTGGCTCGATGTTCTCTTTGCGAAAAGGAAGTAATGTCGTACAACTTTGTAAATCATGTTCAAATCGAGAGATGCCTCAAGCAAGTTCTCTAAATTATTAACCTGTGCCTCATCAGCTTCTGGAGCCATTGCTTTAACTTCATCTTTAAATCTTAACTCTCTAACATCCAGAAGATGGTCGAACTTCCAGACAATACCTGAAGGGTCCATCCCTGTTGGTTCAATAAAGAAATATTCTAAGAACTGGTCAATTTTTTGAGTTGGATCTTCCTTCGGTTTTCCGACGTTCTTAAGTGTTTCAATTGAAATCTGTCTTGCGTCATCGCGTACAACTTTAATTCTGCCTAAATTACGCTCAATATCTCTTAACCAAGTGTAAATTTGGATTCTATTCCAAAACATGAAGAAAATTATGAAAATGGCAAAACTGATTAGATATCCGATTATGCTTGCGGTAGTGGTGCTGCCAAGAATCTGGAAAATTTGAAACACTTATGCGACATCTCTAATTAGGTTTCATTAAAAAAAGAGCGCTCCCAGTTATAAATATAACCCTTAAAAATGATGAATTTTCTTTTAAAAACTCTAATATTATAATCAGTGGAGTTGCCAACTTTCCCAGGTTCGCGTGAGCTTTCGCATCATACTAAAGCTGGAAACGGAGCCCCGCTTAACTTCCGAGTTCGGAACGGGATCGGGTGTTTCCAAGGCCCTATGATCGGCAACCCCAAAGACACACAGATAAGTCCGATAATTAAATTTTACTTAACAGCCTCCGCGGGAAATCTATATATTCTGACTTTGAATTTTCTCTGAATTACGTGGGGCTGTAGTCTAGCACGGCATGACGTTGGGCTCCAGAGCGCAATTAATAGGGCTTACAGACCGTAAGGGATGATGAAGTTCTGGAGCGGTGATACCCAAAGGGCGCCGGTTCAAATCCGGCCAGCCCCACTAAAAAATTGGGCAAACTCTTTTTACTTACCAAATTGAGATTCATCGCTTGGTCCATTAACGCGTTGAGAGTGCGTGAATTTGAGGCATCTTTTAGAACGAGAACTAAAGTTCATCATCTAGCTAAAATTGAATCGACAGGTCGTTAAAAGAGGTCGTGATTAGTGGCTGTGCTGATACTTCTACCGAGTAGATGAAAATAAATTCTTATTTTTTATCGACTGATGGAACGAGTATGCCTATGAGCTTAACCATCGCTAGTTCATCTTCTCCGTGAGGTGCTTGGCTGAGTTCTTCGGTCAAATCTACTCCCGCCTTATGTTCTCCCTGATGGTCACCTTCAATCCAGAGAGGATCATCAGTTACGTCGTAGACCTTACCCTTGTAAGCTGTGTAGGCGGATCTGGGCATTCATGCCATTATACTGTTTCAACTCTTCCAAAGTAAATTTCTTCTCAGAAAATTCCATAATGATCATTTCTAAGAGATATGAGTAAATCGTGAATTTATTTTTAAGGATTAGAATTAGACCAATATTTTATGAATATAGACAAATAGGGCTTGCGCGAGGCTATAATGTAGATTGGATGAGTACATGTGAGGAAAATAAAGAGAATTTACGAAAAGCCAGAAAGAGAGGATGGTTATCGAATTCTAGTGGACAGATTATGGCCGAGAGGATTATCGAAGTATAAAGCTAAAATTGATCTCTGGATGAAGGAAATTGCTCCAAGTGATGAAACGCGAAAATGGTTTTCCCATGATCCTAGGAAATGGGAAGAGTTCAAAAAGAGATATAAAAGTGAATTGAAAGATAAAAAAAATTTACTCATGAAAATCAAAGAAATAGAAAATGAAAAGGGAACAATAACGCTTCTTTATTCTGCTAAGGAAGAGAAGTACAACAATGCAATTGCACTTGACGACTTCCTACGAAATTTGTAAAATTCATTTTCAAAATATTTGTGTATATTTTTAGAGATTTCAGAATACGAATAGCTAGATTTTGGGAACTCGTATCGCGTGCATTTAAAAATTGGTTCTATCGCACCAATATTAAGGGTAAGTAAAACCAGAAGCGCTGTCAATTCTCAAATAAATTCAACAAGTATACGTGTTTATATTTATATAAATCTCGAATTATCAAAAATCAATATTTGAGGTTTTGTTAAAGAGTCTTTTATAAAAAGTGAAGAAAAGTGGGGATTGGCGAGTCAATAAAAAGAGGCCATGGTGAGTACAGGAGGCTTTTCGCAAAGTTATTCAAGACCTCTCCAAAAGATGCCAAATTGCAAGAACAGTTATTTACTGACTTCCAAAGGAAACTCTATGCACACCATTTAGGTGAAGAATTGACGATTTTCCCGCGGATGATTAATATTCCCGACTTAAAGGAAATGGCCTTTGAGCTCGAGGTAGAACATGCGGATATGAAGATACATTTTGAAGCGCTAATTAAGGAAGGATATGACCGAGAGAGTTGGCGGTACAAATTAGCCCCGCTATACGATATTATGCGCGCTCATTGGTTGAAAGAAGAGGAAAAAATGATACCTTTCATGGTGGATTACTTTTCAGAGAGTGAGTTAGACGATTTTGGCAAGAGATTCGATGAAATTATTGATGAATATTTGAGAAAACACTGAAAACTGAATCCTGTTTTATAGGGGTTCGCTTATAAATGTATTAAGTTCTGTCATTAATCACGCATAATATATATGTAATTTTTACGTAAAATAGTTACTTTTTTATATTAGTTGGAGCTATTATAGCAGGGGCTCCAAAATGAAAATTCGCGTAGTAATAAAGAGGCCGTTTGGAGAAGTTGAGCTTGAAGGTAGCACATTAGATGAGATAATTGAGCATCTACAGGCGGTTCCCGACTGGCTTAACATAATAGATAAGATGATTATCGCCCCTGAAGTGGTTCCTGACGCCAAAGTTGTGTTATCCGGCATTGTAGATTTTTCTAGCGAAGGCGCTGTATTAATTGTCCCGAAGGAGAGCATTAGTGATAAAGAAGCCCTAGGCTTACTTTTATATGCCCATGATCCGAATCCAGTTGAACCGAAAGAGTTGGGTAGAATTCTAGAGTTAGGCGGCAGACATTCGCCGGGCTTCGGAGCTCGTCTTAGTGAAATGAGGTTGGAAGGTCTCATAGTTAAGGAGGAAAAAGCCTATCGCTTATCTGTAAATGGGAAAAAATGGGTTGAAGACATTATTACTAGGCTTAAGGTTTAGGTGATGCGGTTGAGTGAGGAGAAGAGATTGGAGGTTTCTATTCGATTCGGCGATTCTGAAGCAAAGTTCTCGGGATCAATTAATGAAGTAACATCCGGCATTCTGGCCTTTCTTGGTAAAGTCTACCCGGCCTATGAGATTATATCCCGTTTAACTCTAACCGCAGATTTGGAACAATTACTGAGAGCGTTAGAAGGAATTATCGCTGTTACTCCAGAAGGGTTAGTAATTGTAATACAGCGGGAACGACTGACCGATCGTGACGCAATAATTTTGCATTTAGTTAAAGCGTACGTTGGGCATCAACTCAAAAAGATGGATAGACCGTCACTTTCTATTGCGGAAATTATATCTCTCATAGGTGGAAAGCCGGGGGCTGTAGCAGGTCGTCTGAGCGAATTAACTGATGAAGGCTGGGTTATGCGCCTGGGACGAGGAGAGTATCAAATTACAACATTAGGAATAAAACTATTCTTAGAAGGCGTCATTCCGAAGTTAAAATCTTAACTGAGAGTGAGTAAATTTGAGCGTTCAACCCAAGGTTCGAGTCCATGTCGAATTTGGAGAATTAAAGGCGGATGTAGAGGGGACAGCTGATGAGGTGTTTAAAGAGATTGTTAAGCTATTAAATCAAGCGTTTCCGACGTTTGAAGCTGTTTCTCGATTAGTATATACAACAGACATTTCGAGGTTAATTGAGAATCTAAATGGAATTTTGGTGATAGCACCCGAGGGGCCATTACTCTCTTCACGGTTAGAATTGCCCGCTGATGAAGCGATGGGTTTATGTTTAGTAGGATCCTATGTTGGGGAAAAAATAGGCAAATTGGCGAAGAATTCCTTAACGGTTGATGAGCTTGCCAGATTCACAGGTAAGGCGGTAAAGACCGTAATAAATCAGTTAGCTTGGATGGTCGACGATGGACTAATTGAACGGATTGGAAAAGGTGAATACCGAATTACAAATCTTGGGATAAAGAATGTCTGCGATGTGATTTTGCCTCGTATAAATATTCAAGGAGGAGAAAAGAAATGAGCATACAGCCATTTTCACTTCGAGTTAAAATCGGTAACTATGAAATCGAACTAAGCGGCACACGTGAAGAAGTTCTCCAAGCCCTTAATGATCTACCGGAAATAGTGAATAAGGTATCGAAAGCGTTTGTATCAACGCAACCCTCAACATCCGTAACTTCACAATCGCTTAATGTAACTGAAAAACCAGTAGCTACTGGCTCGTCATATCCATCTATCTCAACAACTGAAAGCTGCAGCGATGCACTCACTCAGCTTTTCTCTTCAGATTGGGCCAAAGAGAAACCACGAACATTAAGTGATACTGCAACAGTGCTTGAAGCAAATGCGCTTCATTATCCAATAGCCACAGTAGCAAAAACCCTTGAACGTTTGACCAGAAGAAATAAACTGCGCCGCTGGAAAACTGAGGAGGGCTATGTGTACGTATTAGCATGATTATTCCGCGTTAACGCATCCGTCTGAAGCGGGTGCGGCGGATCACAAGTAGCCGATTGGCGACTTCTTGTGACAAACCGTTGGAGCGGAGGTTCAGTATATGATACCCCACCACACCCATATAGAAAATGTTTCAAACTCGACAATAAGTGATTTTCGTTTCCCTACTTTGGACGCTGTTAAGCCGCTACCCGTTGAGTTTATATCACGGATTTTCGCTGGTGAGACTGCTGAGACAATTTACACAGGATTGTACCATGACCTTATTGATAATGGAACTGACAGTGTTCTTGAGAAGTTAAAGGAATATGCAGCTTATAGAAGAAAAATAGTTGAGCAGCTTTATGGACGAATAAAACTCCATTCAGCACGCCGAGATGTTGATATTGCTTCAAGAAAGATTGTTGGAGCTGATGCTGGCCGAAATGGAACAAATTATAGATTCGCTTTTGTGCCAATTTATGGTGCTGTCGCTGTTCTAGTTGACAATTGGAAAATAACTGAAGAGCCTTTATGCGCTGCAGGTGCACCTGACGTATGGCCTTCTGAAAAAGATGCCGATAGAAGAGAGAGCCTTCTTCATATGGCGCTTGAATATCATGTCGCTAAGAAAGCTGTTGAAAAATGGAATCCAGCTTACATTTTCTTTGACGGCGGACTTGTTCTAAATCCGCGGCTTCACATTAAATTTGGTGGTTCAGATGAGTACCGCGGTGACTTCATTTTCACTTTAATTACAGCTCTATCTTTGCTGGAAACATGTAAACGACGCGGAGTGGGTGTAGTAGGCTTCGTTAAAAGGACGCAGATGAATTACTTCTACAGTACCTGTAATATGACGCCTATGAGAGACACGATTATTCTCAACTCATTAATGAACACTGGAGAGTACATTGAACCATTCCAAATTAAGAACATGGTAACAAAGACTTACCAGCAGTTCGCCGACAAATTTGAGTTTGACGAATCGATCGCTGAAATTTATTCATCATACATTAAAACTGGCCAAACACCACCTTACAGAATTGAAGTCCCTCTTTTCTGTTTAGATAAAATTGAGGAAATTGCGTCAATCCTTCTTACAATGGCCGATCCTGAAGGAATACCTTATCCAGTCCATGAAGCTGATCGCTACACGAAAATCACAAAACCAACCTCAAACATTCATGCGTTGTTGCTGTACACAAAAGCGTTAGATCTTGTAAAGAAGGGAGAGTTGGATCCAGCAGACCTTGACCTGTTCATACTTCAGTATGGAGAACAGTGGTCACTGCATGAAGGTGAATCTTGGCAAGAATTGGGTCGCGAAGAGGGTTTAAGATGAGGGAAATAGGCTACATTCTTTCAGGTTGTTCGCAGAATTTTGTCCCGTTCGTAGTTAAAGAAACTGAAAAAGTTTATGTTAACAAGTACTACTTTATTCGGCATCCGATGAAATCGCGTAAGGAACATATTGCCCCAGTTTTAATTCGGGTATTCCGTGTAACGCCGTATAACCCTGAGATGTGCCGAGGGCGCGCAGGGCCAATAGCATGCAAGAAGGGTGAACCGGCACAGTATGGAAAGCAACTTGAATATGATGTAGCGTTAGCTGAAATTCTTGGTTATATCAGCGAGAATGGTAAATGGTATGGATTAGAATGCGCCCCTGGGACATATGACCCGGTTTTTGAGCCTGAGGAAGAGGAGATAAATTACTTTTTCACTGTGGCCTCACACCGCAAAATTAATTGTTCATCTGCAATGGAACCGCATTATCTTACAATTGGAAAACATAGAGGCTTAAATACGCCTATATCTCTGGATTTAAACGGGATAGCTAAAGGACATTTATTTGTTGCGGGAATGACTAGATCGGGTAAAAGTAGCTTTGCTCTTAATTTAATTATTAAATCTAAGGAGCTTAATCCTCCGCCACACTTCGTAATCTTCGATAGAAGAGGAGAGTATGCTACATTGACAAAATGCGGGGCCCTTATAGTTCCTTACCGCCAATTTCTACCTAAAGCTGACGTTCTCACAGGGGAAATAGTTGCACGAAGACTTGGATTTGAAACTAGAAACTCTACTGGCAAAATGATTGCGGATGCAATTGAAACTCTAAATGTTGAAAGTCGTGAATTAACAAGAGAAACATTACTGGCTAAAATTCAAGAACTGTCCTCATTCGCCATCAGCCGTGAACGTAACCGCGTTCTAGAAAGAATTCGTTGGGCAATTACCACGAGAGGATCTTTCCTTGATGAGAAAATAGTGACACTGGACATTATAGCAGCAGTATTAACAAATCCGATTGTTATTATAGATTTTTCAATCGATACTGATGTTGAAGAACAGCAGGTTACGTTAAAACACATAATAAAGAACATAGTTTCACATGCAATGGCTAGAAGAGACCAAGGCGACTTTTCAGCGGTTCTAGTAGTTGAAGAAGCGCAGTATTACGCACCGGAGAGAGGTCTTGATATAGAAGTGGGAAGCCCTGAGAGAATAGGGTTAGATAAACAACTAGTCGAAGCGATAAGTCAAGCTGGCGGATACAACATAGGCTTCATAGTTTTAACGCAGAGACCAGCCTATGTTATGAAGTCTATAATATCACAGTGCAACACAGTTGTATGCTTCAGATTAATGTCTGGTAACGACCAAGATTCCATATTGAAGTATACTGAGTGTGGAAGCGAAAGACTGCGAGACTATTTACCAGGCTTAGCTGATCATGAGGCGCTAATCTGGGGGGCAGCATCTCCAACACCATTCCCTGTCATAGCCGAAATGTCTGTTCAGGATTATCCACGGAAGGCTGGAGTAACAGCAAGAGAAGCTTGGGCAAAAATGAAGCAGGTTATAAGTCAAAAGCCCATTCAGGTCTAAAATCAAATCATTTACACATTGCAAAAAAAAATGTTAACATTGCTACAGAGTTCTTAGTTATCGAAACTTCAGATTATTTTCAAGTGGATTGAAGCTGGGTGCCGGATATTCGGACGATTTCTCGCCTTTCGAACCGGCGCAGAGGCGGTATCAACAAATGGCGTAACGCCAACTGCAGCCGCCTGCCTAACCACTCAGCCAACCCAGCTCATCTATATGACAAACTTCAATCGTCTTTTTTACCGTTTTGCTTATAGAATGGGGCCGCGGAGATTTGAACTCCGGTCGCGTGGGCCCAAGCCACGTAGCCTAGACCATGCTAGCCGACGGCCCCATGGGAAGCCCTGAGCGGGATTTGAACCCGCGACCTACAGCTTACCATGCTGTTGCACTACCACGCTGTGCTACCAGGGCATTTGTTCGGTTAAATGATTGAAGCTGGTTGATTTTTATAAGTTTTTGATTTGCTTAAGAAGCAAAATAAGATGAGCGAGTTAAGAATAGGTCTATTAACGGATAACATTCTATGGAGATAGGTCCAGGGGAATGGGGCTCTATGCGTTAGGATATGTGTGCAAGGAATGTTAAGGTTTAGAGGTAATAACTTGAATAAAGATTCAGCAGACAAAAATAAATGGACTAACGCAATTTCCAACTATTAATATTACTTATATAATTGTTATTGGTTTCATTTGTTTTGATGGGGAGAGGCATAGTGTTTTTTCCATCTGTTGAATTAACATTACTTGGAGCCGTTATTCCTTTTTTGGTGTTCGTTGCCTTCATTGTCATCATTTTTGTGTTTCTAATTTATTGGATAAGAAAGAGGGAAAAACCGGAAGAGAAAGAGGGGAGAGAAGATAAGACGGTTAGTGCTCCTTCAAAAATTTCCACATCAATGGAAGCAAAGTTGCCTATGAGAGTTGAGCGCACTATAACTGAGGATGAGGCAACTAAAGCGAAAGGAGAGCTCAAAGTTCTAGGTGTTGAGAGGGAAATTATGGATTACGCATTAACACATTTGTATGAGGCGCATGCTGAAGGAAAGTTAACTGATACGGAAAGAGATAAACTTGCTAATCGTTATCGTGAAGATAAAAAGCGCGTTGACGGGAAGACCGCTTATGATGAAGGCGTAATTGGGTTACATCAATTAGAAAAAACTCAAACTGAACTCATCAATATGTTTCAAGATAAGTTTGATGAAATTAACCAGAAAATTGGAGAATTTCGTTCACAGATAAAAGTCGCACCCCCTGAAGTTAAGGCACCAACACCGGCTACTCCTACACAAGCTGCACCTTTGGTTGAAGACATGGAAAAAATAAGACCAACGAAAAGAGCCGCAGCTGAACCTACAACTAAGGCGTCAAAAACTAAGGTTGAAGAAAAAATCGAGGAAATTCGAGCTGAAGTAATTAAGGAACTTGAACGTTTAGAGCAGATGGAGACAGAAGGCTGAGGAGTAGTCCCACTTGAGCTGGAGGGAAGACGCAAAGAGAAGAGCTGCCCTAAAAGCGATTAGACATATTAAAGACGGTTATTTTGTTGGTTTAGGCAGTGGAAGTACAGTTGAATACGCAATCAAGGAATTGGGGCGAATTATAAAGGAGAATAAATTCGCCGTACGAGGTATTTCTACATCCTATCACACAACTCAGTTGGCGATAGAGAACAACGTACCTTTAACATCACTGGATGAAGCTCCGCATCCAGACATAGCCATAGATGGTGCTGATCAAATTGACTTTAAGTTAAATATGATTAAGGGTGGAGGCGCCGCATTAACAAGAGAGAAAATTGTGGATGCGGCTGCAAAGCAGCTAATAATAATTGCGGACGAAACAAAGCTTACAAAAAAACTGGGGCTTAAACAACATGTTCCAATCGAGGTTTTACCCTTCGCTACACCAACAGTAGCCAAGAGACTTCGAGAACTAGGTGGAAAACCGACGGTTAGAGTGGCGAAGGGGAAGTTAGGTCCGCTCATTACGGACAATGGAAACTTCATTCTTGACATAGATTTTGGAACTATTAAAAATGCGGAACAACTGGAAAACAGGCTGAAAAAGATTCCAGGAATCATCGAAACCGGACTTTTCATAGATATGGCCGACATTGCATATATCGGCGGAAGAAGGGAAGTTAAAGTACTTAAGAAAAAAGTTTGACAGTCTCAAAAATATTTTTTTAGAAATGCTAATTCTTAAAAACTTACTTAAAAAAAATAGATTAACTAAGTAAAACTGCTGAACAATGTCTTAAATGAACGGCTCCACAATCACTTTAAATTCGGTAACCTCGTCAAATTGCTGTTTTACCGCCTGTTCAATGCTGGTTGTTATCTTATGCGCTTCGTAAACGGACAAATTTCCGTCTATTTGTACGTGCATATCTCCCACTAGATATGGCCCGAGTTTTCTAAGTCTAATACCGTAAACCTCCTTAACACTAGTGATGTTAGTCACTATCTGTTTGATCGCCGTAACGATGTCTGGGCAGTTGCAAGCATCCATCAAAACAAGAGAAGCCTCTCTTATTACGATGTAAGATACTACGAAAATGAAAATAGAAATCATGATCCCGGCAATAGCGTCAGTTTGAAAAAGGCCAAAATAATGTGACAATGCGATACCTGTAAAGGCAATTACTGACGTTGCTACATCTTTGATGGAGCTTAAAGCATCCGTCTTCAAAGCTAAAGAACCAAATTTCCTTGCAGCTCTTACCTTGTAAACTGAAATGCAAATAGCCACTGCTGTTGCTGCCAAGGCTGATACTAAGGCTAAATTCGCGAAAGCCAGTCCTCTCGGAGAGCGGAGTGTAAGGTAAGACTCATAGAAAATAAAGACACCAAAAACAATCATAACTAGAGAGGCTACAATTGATGAGAAGGTTTCTACTCGGTAGTAACCAAAATGGAATTTTCCGTCTGGCGCTCGTCGGGTGAAACGCAATCCGAACCAGACAACAAATGAAACGGTGGCATCGCCAAAAGAATGTATGCCGTCAGCAATGAGGGCGACGCTTCCAGAGATAACCCCCGCTAAAATTTCAAAAATGCCTACTGCGACGAGAACGATAAAAGATCTAGCGGCTACCTTACCGCTTTTTGCGAGATTTACACGCTGCAATACAAATTAACTTCCTAAATAGCCTAACAACATGAAACATCTATATTAACCGAGCAATTGTTATCCATTCAGATTCAAATCAGATTCATTTAAAGTGTTTTAAAATTATTTTTGGATTATTTCACAGTTTTGTAGGTGCTAATGACTTGAATTGGCTAATAGATTGGCAATATTATTCTTTGGACTCGTAATAGCTTAATGTTTTGCATAATAGTCAGCAACTGCTTTGAAAGATTCCTTCGGCTCCCACGGCATGTCAGGATAAGTTGCACCATGTCGCCCATTTTCATAGCTTTTCACGAGGGAAGGGCTGGCCATGTCAAGGTCGTAGCGGGGGTCATCATCATAGGGAGTAATCTGCGAAACAAAACAAGATATGAATGCGCCATCAACACCCGCTCCGTCAAGCACGCTCAGCTGGTCAACCAACTGCTGCGCCTGCCAGTCCTCATCGCGTACATGGTTGCCGTTCACTCTTAGTCTTACGAGCCTGCCTAGTAGCGGTATTTTGTAGTGGAGGAATTGGGAGCGAAAGTCAACTATGTTCCCGCCTAAGCCCGCTGAGCTTAAAAGGCCCTCCGAGCCCACACCTCCATGATAGGTGCTGCACCCGAACTCGGTTACTACAACGGGCTTGTTATATGAAAAGGAGGGCTTAAGCATCTCCACATACCTATCTTTGATGCTTTCAGCTCGATAATGGTCAACGCCGACAAAGTCGAAGATGCCCCAATCAACGGCTTCCCATATGAGCGATGCGTAGGTGACTTTACCATGGAATACTTCTCTTACTGAGTTGTTTGCTTTTGCAAGAAAAGCGTTCAGCGGTTTGTTATGTGCCCCCGTTTTCACGCGGGGTATCAGGCTGGGATTAGTTATTCGAGCCGCGAAGTTTCTGCCTTCAACGATTCCTTGCATGAAAAGTGTCAACTCGCTGCCCACACTGAAAACTATACGGTTAGGCCATTGCTGATTCAGCTTCTCTGCGGCAGTAGCAGTCTTGGTGATGTAATTCAAAGTCCTATCTGGTCTTTTGTCCCACATTAATGGTGAAAGCCACACCTCAAGCCCTTGTTTCAAAGCGTCTTCAGCTGTAATTATGAGTCTCTCGATGTCAAGTCCACAAATTCTTACAGCATTGCAGTGTAAATCATTCTTGATAATTTCAAGCTCACGGTGCACAATTTTTGGATCAAAGTGGGGGCGCCAATTGAATCCCATTACACTTCCAACATCGTATGTTACCCCTTTCCGATTCATATTTTCTTCACGCCTAGTTCGGGTCCAGTCAACATATTAATTTTTAGACGGTCTGCTGTATTAATAATCATGAGATGCACAGTTGTCAATTTCTAGCCTTAGATGGCTACGTTAAGTGCTAAAGGTTAAGTATTTAGCATCTAAAGGCTTAGTCCCTAATTTAACGCCCTGAATTTTCAGACAGTCTATTAAATATTTGGTGCCGAGAGCGAGATTTGAACTCGCGATTTCTGGGCCCTTAACCTTTCCAGATTATGAGTTTCGCTCTTTAGTGTCTGGCGCTCTAACCAAGCTGAGCTACCTCGGCTCGTTTCCCGGCACCAGTTCATTTTTGGTGAGAGCCCAAGCCTAAAAAGGTTGCTGAGAACATTTTTTATAGTGTGTCGGACAATTTACGAAACTACTGTGAGGAATGAAAATTGTTTGATTTTTTAACTCTTGATGATGTTGATGCTTCTGGGAAGAGAGTACTTTTACGTGTTGACATTAATTCGCCTATCGATCCTAAGACTGGGCAGATTATTGATGATAAGCGTATTTGCGCGACGATAGACACTCTAAGAGATTTGAGGAAGGCCAAGGTTACTCTGATGTCTCATCAAAGTAAACCTGGCAAATATGATTTCACCTCGTTGAATATTCACGCTGAGATTTTGAGGAAGTGTGTTAAGAGACCGGTTAGGTTTATTGACGATGTTATGGGTCCAGCCGCAATAGGTACTATTGAGGGGTTAAGTCCTGGTGAGCTTTTAGTTCTTGAAAATGTTAGATTTACCGCTGAAGAAAACATTGAAGGTACTCCTGAAGAGCTGGCTAAAACGCATCTAGTCCGCAAACTTGCGCCGCATTTTGATTTATTTGTCGACGATGCTTTTGCTACCGCCCATCGTGCACAGGCATCTCTGATCGGTTTCCCTGAGGTGTTACCGAGTGTTGCTGGACGCATAATGGAAAGAGAGTTAAAAGCTATCGACGGGGTGCTCAGTCAACCTAAACACCCTCTTGTATTTGTAGTAGGCGGAATAAAGGTTGAAGACAGGATTCCCGCTATTCAATCTTTGCTAGATGAGAAAGTGGTAGATAGCATTCTGGTCGGGGGAGTGGTCGGCGAAATCTTCCTTAAAGCAAGAGGATACAAATTAGGGAAAGCTACTGATGAGCAAATAGATAACCATCAGAAAGATCAAGTTGAGGATGCGAAGAGAATTTTATCAAAGTACCGTAAGTTCATTGTTACACCAACCGACGTTGCTGTAAGAAGCGGTAAAAAGAGACAAAATGTTCCCGTGGGCAAATTACCTGTAGAAGAAGAAATCTGTGATATTGGAGTTAACACGATCAACACATTTTCAAGGATAATTAAAAACGCGGGCACTGTAGTAGCAAGCGGCCCATTAGGGATATTTGAAGAAGAAGGTTTTGAAAAAGGCACTGAGACAATTGTTAAAGCGATTGCCCAATGTAGAGGCTTTACACTAATTGGTGGAGGACATTTAGATGCTGTTGTCGAAAAATTGAAGCTTGAAGGAAGCTTCAGTCACATAAGCACGGGCGGAGGAGCAATGCTTACATTTTTGGCTAGAAAGAAATTGCCTGCTGTAGAGGCCTTAGAAAAGGCGGCTAAAAGAATGAGAGCTGCATAATTTGGTTTTAAATTTTTAAAGCTGTAGCGTTTTATCAAAATACAAATAGATGAGGCTAAAAAGTCAGATAAAATATGCCCTGGTAGCACAGCGTGGTAGTGCGACAGCCTTGTAAGCTGTAGGCCGCGGGTTCAAATCCCGCTCAGGGCTCACTTAATAATAATAATACAATACTACTATACTGCTGCTGCCTATTTGCTTCAAACTATTTCTAAAGTAGAATTGCATTTATCTATGAGCAAAATATGTTAAGAAAATTGCGGCGGTAGCTAAGCTTGGTCTAAAGCGCAGGGCTCAGGACCCTGTCCCGCAGGGGTTCAAGGGTTCAAATCCCTTCCGCCGCACCATCTAAACGCCAAAAAGTTAGCGGAAAAACTTTAAGAACTAGCGAAGTAGAATTTTTGTTCAAAGTGATTTTGATTGACTTTATTATCGGTAACAGTGGCATGTTTAGCTCTAATCGTAGCGGTAATAACGTTTGTAGTCTATTGGCGTTTGATCAAGTTGTTTAAGGGATCTCCTTTTGAAAGACCTTGGAAAATTTTAATTCTAGTCCCAATTTTCATGTTGGGAATACCCATCTGTGAACTATTGAATGTAACTACTGTCGGGGTGCGCGCTACCTTCGCATTATTAGCTTCAATATCATTCCTTTGCTCGCTCATACTATTCTATCGAACTTGGCAAACAATCGGTAAGAAATAGCATGTCAGTAGTGAAAATATCAGAGAAAATCTACTTAATCGGCGGACCACAAATCTCGCATCCATACGACTGTTGTGTCTACTTGATTGACGGCTCACCAGAATCATCGATAATAATAGATTCTGGTAGCGGCTTCGGCTTTAATGAAATAATTGATAACATTAACGAACTCAAACTAGATGCTCAAATTTCAACGTTAGTTAATACGCATTGCCACTTCGACCATGCCGGCGGAGATTCAAAATTAAAAAGAACATTAAGATGTACAGTAGCCGCACATAAATTAGATGCGGAAGCGATTGAAACTGGTGATCAGGATCTAACAGCCGCAAAATGGATGGATATAAAATTTGAACCCTGCAAAGTTGATGTTAAAATAAATGAGAATCCGCTTAAAGATAACATAGTAGTTGGAAGCTACACACTCCTAGCGATTCACACACCAGGACATACTCCTGGAAGCATATCACTATACGGCAGCATAGAAGGAGAGGATGTACTGTTCTGCGGAGATATAGGCGGACCATTTATGCCCGCTTGGAACAGCAATGTGGAAAATGCAAAGTCATCTGTAAAAAAATTACTAAAACTTGACCCAACTTTACTTTGCGCTGGCCACGGATATTCTAGGGGAAACATAAAAGTAGAACTAGAAAAACTCTTCAAAACCCTCCAGAAGAAAAAAATTTAGAAAAACATAATTGCTAAAGAAGTTAAAAAATTGAAGTGGAAGACGAATTATACCAAGGGTAATTTTCTTTTAAGTTAATTTCGAGTGCTCCGACCGGGATTTGAACCCGGGTTTCCGGCTCGAAAGGCCGGAATACTTGACCGGACTGTACTAT
The DNA here is from genome assembly GCA_964473665.1 of uncultured Candidatus Bathyarchaeia archaeon. Lineage (GTDB taxonomy): Archaea > Thermoproteota > Bathyarchaeia > RBG-16-48-13 > CAYPFQ01 > CAYYPV01. The sequence goes on along the minus strand of CAYYPV010000068.1, from coordinate 13,313 downwards.
CGGAGCACATCTAGAGTTTAACTCTAGAGTTTAGTTTCAGGCTTATTTTGACGGTTAACATCTATTTTACCGTTTTCTATTTTTGCATTAGAAGAAAAATTTTACTCAGAATAATTTTTCTCTCAGTACTAACTAAGAAGAGGTTTGCGGTGGGCCCATGGGGATTTGAACCCCAGACCAACAGGTTTCTCAACATATTGGATTTATGAGCCTGTCGCTCCACCAAGCTGAGCTATGGGCCCTTACGCCAAGATAAAAACGGGTTTTAATTTTCATTTAAGGTTTACTTTAGTGGCGCAGGTAAATTGATTTTCGGTAGTTCTCCTTGAAATTTCAGAATCGGAGCGCCGAGGAGCGGAGTCGAACCGCTAACCCCCGGGTTAACAGCCCGATGCGCTACCAATTGCGCCACCTCGGCGGTAATTAACGGAAAGCATGATTAATCTTCCTACCATCTTCTTTTGGTTTTCTGAGCGGCGGTTCAATTTTTAGAGGTTGTTGGTGCTATTTATTCTATTCTTATTGTAAAAGTTAGAAATCCGAGGATGAGTATGATTACGCCTAATGCTGCGAATAATAATTGGTAGTTATTTAAGAAGCTCACGTTTGAGTAAGCCATGTAAATTGACAGCAGTCCTATAATTATGAGGGCTAATCCAATGAGCCGTACGATTGTGTTGACTGCGGGAGGTTTCTTTACTTCGCTTGTCGTCGTTTATTCCTTCTTTAGATAGTAATAGACGGTTCTAAGCGGCAATCCGGTTTCAATAGATATCATCTTAGCAGTTTTCCCTTCTTTAGATAGTTTAAACACAGAATCTATTTTTTTTTCACTGTGTGTTTTAGGTCTTCCTTGGGGTATATTTGATGGAAGTAATTTTATTTGAACTTTATTTAACGCGTTTTTTATTTTTCTAGGTGTTTCCTCGTATAGACTTTTTGGAATATGAATTGAATTAATGCTCGGCGCCTTATTTAGGATTGAAATAATGATTTGAATGCTTGGGCGTACATCTATGTAAACTTCTTTAGCACTAGGATCGAGTTCATTTTGTATCTTCTGAAGCAGTTCGGTTCGATTTTTAGCCTTTATTATATACATTTAGGTCTCCTTCAATGCTTTGATGAACTCTTTCGCTATAGTTGTCCTAGGCGCCTCTATATTTGCAAGTTTATCTCTTCCACTCTCCGGTAATTCACTACTGATGTCAGCTTGCGCAAGTTTTTCTAATGCTTTAATTCCTTCAGATTTAGTTGTGTTAAAAAAATTTGATGCCTGAGGTAGATCATATTTTGAAGTTAAGTAAAGTAGAGCTGCGGCAATTCCTCTGCTTGATACTAGGCCTAAATCGCGTATTTTTGTTTCATAATTTTTTTCGATGACAAATTTTAATCGGATGACTTCAAGAGGGATAGTTTCCCCTGTTAAACCAAGCATTTTTGCCGCAAAAGCGGAGTCTTCGTCTTGTAATATTGCAAAGAGAGATTCTACTATACTGGCTTGAGGGCTGCTCTCTAAATATGGAAAAGCTCCCGCCAATCTTCTTCTCGATTTTGGAGGTTTAAGTAGAAAGTAACGAGCCAGATCATGAATTAGGACATATATTGGAAGTTTTAATAGAGTTTTTTCGGCATCAATTTTCCTAGATACGATTCGAACTTGACTTTTTCTGGAAGCCCACACGTCATAGGTTAAACTCACGTATGCAAGCGCGATACATGCTCTAGTGTACCTATCATTCAGTAGAACTGGTTGTGTACGGTGATATCTGATCGATTCAATTCTTGCGGATGGGCCGAATCTTTTCCTAATAACTGCTTCATAGTTGACCGACTCTCTAGGCTCTGCGCGAAAGCTGATACGTCGTCTCAAAGTTTTATCTCCAACTTGGACCCGAACTATAATGGAAAAGGACCTAACCCTTCCTCCAACACTTTCTCTCAAATATCTAGTCATCTTTCCATATGTTATTCGAGCATGACTTGGAAGCTGCGTTATTCTACGCATATAGTCCCCTGATAGGGGCAGATATGGTATAAGTTCTATGCGAAAAATGCCTACGTTATTTGGCGTGAATAGTATTTTGGACGACCCACAGTTAGGACATTTATTTGTGCTAATTGCTTTAAGAGCGGGTTTACCTCTGAAAAATTTTCCGCAATCTTGACACAGGACTGCGCAGTACTCAGTTAGATGATTTATCGCTATCCTATGCGCAGCTAATGCTGCTCTTAAACGATCGATAGTCGCTTTTATCGCGGATAACTGAACACTTTTAATTTTTGCGTAACGCATCAAGTATCCGATTTCAGATGGAGGCCCTTCGGGAGTTTCTCTTACTTCAGCTGTACCCATCGTTCTTGGTGAGGGGTATGGGGCGTAAACACCGCCTCGGAATTCTATATCGTCCCTTAATCGATCTAGATCAGCGTAGTCTTTTTGCAGAATTCTATATATTTCTAATAGATATTTCGAATCCCGCAATAGTCTAGGCAAATTGATATTTGCGCCTAGTTCCTCAATTATATTTAGAAGTCTCTCCGCCTTCCCAGTTAATGGATACGCCTCGGCCATTAAGACTACCCTGTAAATAGGTGCAGAGGCGTTATGCAAAAATGTTGCGTTATTAATATCTCATTAATATCGCTTAATGTCCTCTAGTTTTGACAAATCAATAGGTGGTTTTAAGGCTTTTTCCGTAAATTCTTTCCATCTGTCGATTGGAATTTCTGTCCACAGTTCTTGACTGTAAGGAATTCTAAAACCGTCTGCAAAAATGATGCATCGAATTGTGCAACGGAATGTTGTCGTAAATAAATTGCTGAGGGAGGTTATTTTTTCTTTAAGTATCGGTAAGGGTAATTGTATTTCAAGGACTGACCCTGCATCAATTGTTCTTCTAAATAAATCGTAACTTGATCCAATGTTGTAGTCCTTTACCGGTTTGGTTGAATAGAACTTCACGTTAAAGAGGATTCTATCAATTGTAACGTTAAACATAGTTTTATTGAGAATTTTAATGGATGCAATTATTGTTGGATAGCCTGATTCATGATATTCGGTAGGAACAAACTTCACATCCTGAATTTCTAATTCTATACTGGGTGTCGGATTCTTTCTTTCAGAAATATACTGCAAAATAGCTTTACTACATATTTCCGACCAACTAACTTCGGAAATAGCATCCATTTCGGTTTTTAATTCATCTGAAACGCTTATTGTAACATCTGGCACAGTGTATGCACAACCTGTAACAGATAAAAAGTGAATGTAGAAACTATAAACTTTACCATTGGGTACGTGTGCATAAAGGACTAGGCGCAGAGGAATCGTATTTTCAATATGACTTCATTTCATCTAGTTTAGCTGGTAGGTATTTGTCGACGATGTAGGTTAGGCCGTATCGGCTAAAAGCCTCTTGTTCAGCCTTCTTTTTAGTCTTGAAGAACGTGTCTATTTCCTGCTTCCAGAGCTTTCCTTCATATCTAGGATCTCTTTGAAGTTCGTACAGTCGCCTAATATCCATGTCATTTAGTTTTTCGCTTGGAAGCTTGTAATTCACAATGTCCGAAGCCCAAACCCCTGACCATTTCGCGTCTGGTGTGGTAAGTTCTCTAAGGTGTGCTGCGTTCGCAGATCCTGAAATGATTACCATGGCAATATGCATTCCCCATGGATCGCCGTCTGTGAATATGTAAACTGGTAAACCAAGTTCACTGTTTATTCTGCGTAAAAATTGTCTAGTCGCTCTTGGAGCTTGACCTGCGGTATGTATTAACAGTGCTTTAAACTTCTTATGGGCTTTTTCTTCGATAAATCGTGTGAACATTGCTCCTTTTTCTATTGCAATTACCATTTCGGCGTCTGTGTCAAGAAGTTCAGAGCTTGTTAGCGCTGGACCTATCATGACGCCGTCAGGGTGTGAAGTTAAATTAAGTTTCTTTCCTTCGTATCCTGGTACTGTGTAGCTTATTGTCAAATTTCCGAATATTGCGCTTCTTTCTTCTGGGAAAATGCTGAAGTCTTCGCGTGCGTATCCGAGTATAGTTTCTAGATCCGTAATTATGTCATCTGATTCCGGCTGATCTGTGAATGACATGTCGTATGCTTGAGCATTGTAGAAAACGTCTCGAAGAGTGCTTGTTTTTTTCTGTCTCGTTAAGTGATATGCAAAATCCGCAATCCAAGTTAGTTGGGTAAGTGGACGTATGTGCCGTATGTTTCTAGCGCTCCTCATGACAGACCTATCGCCTAAAACGTATTGGCGTGTTCCAGGATCGTAGCATATGTTATTAATAGAGCGGCTGGGCATTCTTACCCATGGAAACTCTCCTTTTTCCATCTGATCATATAAATCGGTTCCAAATTCCTGAAGGTTTTTTGCCACTTGAAGTTTTCTTGTTTTGACAGTGCTTTTTCTAAGTTTCTTCTTCAATTTTTCCTACCTATTCTCTTAATTTCTAAATGATGTTTATTTGTTTATCATTTATTAAGTCTAGGAATGTTTAGTCTAAAAAAATCTTGCTACTGCTTCACTAGCCATGGGTTTCTTACGATCTTTGGCTCCTCGCCTTAAAATTAGGCTAAAATCAACACCTACTGACTCTAACACAGAGAACGGATACCGGTGAAAAAGTGGTGAGATATTAAGTTTTGAAGTTGATTGCATGAGCCTTACAGGAATAAATCTCAATAACGAACCTACTTAGAAACTATTGTATACAATCAAATAATAACGATGAAGAAGATGGATCGAAGAAGAACTCAGAACGAAGGACGAAGACGCGAGAAAGTATAAGTATGATTACCTGAACGAGTCTATATTCAAAGGGGCTTGCGGAGTTATTTTTTGAATGGTGGAGAATGAATCTTTGGGTACAGATCTAGTCGGAAGCAAACGCGGATTAGTTGTTGTTAAGGTGGGAACTAGCAGTCTGACCGATGACAACGGCAGCCTAAACCTGAAAGAGATGGAGAGGTTGGTGAGCCAGATTGCCGAAGCGGCTGGAAAAGGGTTTAAGATAGTGCTGATTACCTCGGGGGCGGTGGCGTCGGGTATGGCTGAACTTAAAGTCAAATTTAACCCCGCTGACATCGTCTTCAAGCAGGTCTGCGCTGCAACTGGACAGAGTATCTTGATGGCTCATTATCGCGAATTATTTATGAGGCATGGACTGAAGGTTGCTCAGGTTCTCTTGACCAAAGAAGATCTATCAAACAGAGCGTCTTCTTCGCGCATGTGTAATGTGCTTGATAAGTTACTTCAACTTGGAGTTATTCCGATAGTTAATGAAAATGACGTAACATCTGTCGATGAGTTGAAGCCCATTGCAAAGGGCATTGAAGTAAACTTCAGCGATAACGACATTTTATCAGTCTTAATAGCAAAAACTATTCAGGCAGAGCTAGTAGTCATTTTATCAAATGTGGACGGGCTTTACACTATGAATCCTAAGAGCCCTGGAGCAAAGTTGATCCCCTTTGTAGAACGCATAACGCCTGAGCTCAAGAGGTCTGTTGAGGGTAAGAGTCTACTGGGTAGAGGTGGAATGAAGACCAAGATTCAAGCAGCCGAGATTGCGATGCGAAATGGAATTACTGTTGTCGTCGCCAACAGTTTTGTAGATAGCGTGTTGGTCGACATTTTGGATGGAAAGGCAGTTGGGACATGGTTTAAACCTATTAATAGGATGCAGGGTAGGAAGAAGTAAGTCCTACTGAGTGTCTCTTAAAGGCCGGTTTACGATTAATGAGAACGTGTAGAAGGTCATAATGCGCCGAGCTAATCTTTTGCCTATCAGAGTGAGTGAGATATCGGGTTATTTTGAAATCGGAGATTTTGTAAGCCTAGCATGTCAGTATAGAAGGATATTTGGTAGAGGAATGGTTAACTACTCCAGCAGTGAGGTTAATCTGATTAAGGGACTGAGGACCAGCCAAGTAAGCAAAATTTTAGAGTAAATCCGAGATAAGGAAATCATTACGAAGAAGCGTCAACCTATCTGAGGAGAGAGAAGTGACAACTATCGTCGATATGGGTAAAAGGGCTAAAGCAGCATCGGTTGAGCTGGCTAAGATATCATCAGAAACTAAGAATAAGGCACTTACAGCTATGGCTGATGCGCTGGAAAAAAAAACTGAAGAGATTCTGCAGGCAAACCGAATGGACGTAGAGTCATCTAAAGCAAATGGAGTTAAAGCTGCTCTACTTGACAGGCTCCTTTTAAACAAGTCTCGAATAGCGAATATGGCCAAAGGTCTAAGGGAGGTTGCAGAACTACCTGACCCTGTAGGCCAGATAGTTAAAACATGGACCAGACCAAATGGCTTGATCATCGGCCAACTTCGAGTTCCTCTGGGAGTTGTTGGAATTATTTATGAGTCCCGCCCCGACGTTACCTCTGACGCTTCAGGCATATGCATCAAATCTGGAAACGCAATAATCCTACGTGGAGGATCTGATGCCATCAGATCGAATGTCACCATCGGAAATATTTTGGAGGAGACTGCTTCCACATCTGGATTGCCTAGTGGAACAATTCAAGTTGTTGATACCACAGATAGGCGTGCTGCTGTTGAGTTGATGATGATGAGGGAGTATGTTGATGTTCTCATACCCCGTGGTGGAGCTGATCTGATAAAATCGGTGGTGGAGAATGCAAAGGTTCCTGTCATTGAAACTGGGATAGGGAACTGCCATATCTATGTGGAGGAGGATGCTGATCTTGAGAGAGCTATACTAATTATTTTAAACGCAAAGTGTCAGAGGCCGGGGACCTGTAATGCGACGGAGAAGCTTCTAGTAAACCAAAAAATCGCCAGAGGCTTCCTCCCTAAAATTGTAGAAAGTCTGCGAGAAGCTGGAGTTGAGGTTAGAGGATGTGAACGAACCAGGGAAATCGTTCCTGGTATCAAGGCTGCTGAAGAGAAGGATTGGTATGAGGAGTACCTTGACCTAATCATAGGAGTGAAGGTTGTCGATGACTTAGATGAAGCTATTAGGCATATCAATAAGTATGGAAGCAAGCACACTGACGCCATTCTCACAAAGGATTTCAGTAAGGCGCTTCGCTTCATAAAAGAGGTGGATTCCGCAGCGGTAAACTGGAATGCTTCAACACGTTTCACGGACGGAAACCAGTACGGTTTAGGAGCGGAGATTGGAATTAGCACGCAGAAGATTCACGCCCGCGGACCGATGAGTGTAGAACATTTAACGACAATCAAGTACTTTGTACTAGGAAGAGGGCAAATCAGAGAATAAGCTTGAACTTAACTTTTCTTAAAGTGAAATAAATTTAAAAAAATTTTCCTACAGTGAAAATACGCGTGAATAAATTTGAAGGATTATAAAATGATGCTGAGAGTTTACTCTTGAAAACTTTAACAGGTGCTCTCTAATCTGATCCTATTAGATTATGACTTCTTTGATTTCATAAATTGGTTATACTTTCTTTAGATGCATAGTAAAGAATCAACATGATCATTTCATGCAAAAACTTTTTTGGTTGACCGCTATGTCTGTCATCCGGTTTACGTTTTTTTTAGTTCTCTAGATTTTTGAGCCGCTCGCTCCACAGCCCTACTGAAGACACCCTTAATGTCGCTTCTATCGAGTTCTTTAAGACCCTCCACAGTTGTCCCTCCTGGAGTTGTAACCATCTCCCTTAACTTTGAGGGATGAGCCTTCGTCTCAAGAACCATCTTCCCAGCGCCTAGAACTGTTTGAGCCGCAAGTACGAGAGCAGTATCCGCGGACAGACCAGATTTTATACCGCCCTCGACCAAGCCCTCAATGACGAGATAAATGAATGCTGGACCACTTCCGCTGAGACCGGTGACGGCGTCGAAAAGATCTTCATCAAGAACTAGAACTCTGCCGACGGCGGAGAAGATCTCTTCAACCGCTTTGAACCTCTTCTCAGAAATATCGGGTGCGGATGCTATCACGATCATGCCTTCGCCTACGAGGCACGGGTTGTTAGGCATGACCCTTACTACTGCTGCATCTTTTTTCAGATTTTGCTTGATAAAGTCTGTTGAAACTGCGGCCGCGATTGAAACAAGTAGCTGGCTGGAAAGCACTTCTCCAATGTCTTTAAGGACAGCTTGCATATGGGCGGGCTCAACGGCGATTATGACTATGTCACTGTTTTCAACAACCATTTTATTATTCGAAAAACACTTGATTCCATAAATCTCGGATAGTTGGTGGCAGCGCTGGTCCGAAACATCACTTGCATACAGGCTGTCCTTACCAACCACTCCTCCCTTAAGTAGTCCAGCGACCAGTGCAGTTCCCATCCTTCCAGCGCCGATTATTCCAATTCTTCCATTGATTGCCAAATAGCATTCACTCCATGTTTAATATAGTTCCCAAACAATGAGAATAAAAAGATGATACAAAAAATGAATCAGCTCAAAATGGGGAAACCCTGTTTCCGATACTGCTTGTTAGTGTTGTTTAATAGTACAGCGTCAGCGTAATACGTCTGGATGTGAAAGAAAATCCTGACTTCGGAAATATAAAAACCTAATATATAGAAAATCCGGTTACTCAGCAAGTTGAGTTGAAACTGATTTTTCAACCTCTACGCCGCTCAATAATCGCTCTACATCCAGCTCTTTATCTTTACCTGCCAAGTCCTTTGTAAAGCGGGCAATTTTAGGTAAGTATTTTGAGAATACATCTAGTCTTCTTTTATCGTGTTCAGCACTTTCTCTTCTGGAAAGATAAGTCCCGAGTTGCCTTCCAGCTTCGCGGAGACCATTAAGAATTTCCCTTTCGACTTCAGGTCTATCCGCTATGTATTCTTTACCGACAGTTTTGTATGGAATCTTTGTAGAACAGAGATGAACTAAAACAGCCATAGGCTTATCAAAATTGATTTTGTAATTTTTCCAATTAATCTCTGTGTGTACCACTTTCCATGAAACATCGCTTGCTTCGTCATATAACAATGGAATTCGATTCGCGAACCTGTACAGAAGAATGTCGTCTGTTTTGGGTACATTGCCACCGTAGGCAATAGCTGTCTCGACAATAAATGGAAAACCTGAGTAAGCTGACGGTCTACGTATGTCAATTGTAATGAATTCTGGATTAAGTTCTTTCTGGACCCCAGTTTTCATCAGATCTTCTCCAAGTGGGGATAAACAGCTAGCGTCAGGCGGCATGAAGGAGTCGAAATTCTTCATGGCGTGAACAAGCTTCACGATATCTTCCTGCTTTAACTTATGCGGATTTCTATCCGGAGGGACTCCTGCGAAATCCAAGAACTTTTTAGCTGTTGTTCTTCCTACCCGGTGGAAATGCGTAATCATAAATTGAAGCATAGTTCTCGACTCCGTAATTGCGACCAGCCTTTGTATTGTCTCAACATCTACACCGTACGGATGCGGCAGTGTTTCTTTTGGAGCAATAGGCATTTTATTTGTGGCCCTCTCAAACCTGTAAAATCGACCGCGTGGGTCAATGAATGTTAGGTTTGCATATGGACTGGCAATTGCAGTCTGTTTGAGGTATTCAAGAATCTTCGGCATTGCTCTAAAATAGTCGCCCTCAAGGTAAAACTCCACGACTGTTCCATGCCATCCTTCAACATTGCTTCGTTTTCTGCGCTTCAAAATAACAGGCTTATTCCGTTGTATATCGATTCTTAATTCAACATCATAAATTTTTGAAGTACCTGTGCTTGAAGTGATGGTTGCTGGTTTATGAGTTGTAATCTGACCGTATAGAATGGCCATTGTCCCGCCGAGACCGAACGTTCCTCTTGTTTGTCGCAGCCGGTATTTCGATCCAAATAGGACTTGCCCGAATGCTGAGGGCATATAACTGACCGGCACTCCTGACCCATTGTCTTCTACTCTAATTTTATATGTTGCAAGACCGAGCGGTATTCCTCCCTCCTGAGTTAGGCGGATATAGATGTCGGGCGGTATCTGATGCAGTTCGCATGCATCTAAGGAGTTTTCAATAAGTTCTCTTAATGCTGCATAAATTGCGCGGACCGGATTACTGAAACCTGCTATATCTCTGTTTCTGTAGAAGAAGTCTGCTGGACTTATTTCAGCGAAAACTTCCCTATGAGACATCTATTCGTGCGCTCCTTCTTCAGGGGTTTCCCAGAGGGTCAACTTAGCTTTTTTCAGCTCTCCTCTTTTACGGTGAAGGTACCTGTAAACTGTGCCATGTTGGCTTCCTTTGATTAGCATCTCTATAGCCTGCTTTGCAACTTCTAACTGTTCTGTTTCTCCTATTATAGCGATTGTGTGGCCATAAATTGAAATTTTTGCTCCACTTGTTTCTTCGATTATGCGTCGAGTTTTTCCTTTCTCCCCAATCAATCTTCCTTTTATACGTTCAAGTTCAGACTTCGATTTTCCAACTGCTTCTCTTAGATCTATTACTTCGAAAATTACGTCATCATCTAGTAAGTTTAATGCTTTCGCAGGGGAAAAACCTCGCCCAACAGCGTTAATTACGTTTTCAGCTTTAAACAGAATAGCGGGGTCACTCTGATCAGTTTTTAAAATAACTTCAATATCTCCAGATTCGCTGTTAATTTTTAATTCAACTCCGCATTTTTTCTCTATTTCTTGTTTAACTATGCCTTCTGGACCGATTAAGATTCCGACCCGATCGTATGGAATTTTGATGTGTATTCTAGCTTCACTCATTGGTTTTAACCCACTCATAAGCCGCTTCTAAAGGTTTAACCTTAATTCCTAGCCTATAGAAATAATTATTCAAATTTTCTATATCCCTATGTAATAACTTATCCGCCGCAGGATGTTCGAGTGGAACTGCTTGGGAAACGTCGAAAACCACAGGTTCGCCTTTCCACATCATTACGTTGTATTCGCTTAGGTCTCCGTGTACAAGTCGAGCCTTTTTATAAAGAGTTTTTATGCATCCCAATAGTTTCTGATAAACCGTTTCTGGGTCTTCAAGTGTAATATCTCTAAGCAATGGAGCTGGAACTCCATCTTTTCCAATAAATTCCATTATCAACACATTGTTTTTTACTATTATTGGTTTAGGAACATGTACGCCGCTATCATAAGCTTTCCGCAGATTTTTAAATTCTTTCAGAGCCCAAGAATAAACTAGCGATTTTGTATCATGTTTAACGTTATTGAAGCGCGGATCGCCCTGAATATACATCAGCATGCCTTTTCTGAACTCTGCTGACACAATTAGGTATATTTTTAAAGCTAGCTCCCGCCCTTCAGGGGCTATTCCTAAATAAACCCTCGACTCTTTACCAGAGTTCACTATACCTTGAACTTTCTTAATTACACCGGAGTTCATAAATTGATAAATTGTCATCAGGGTTGATTTGTCAAATACTTCTTCTAGGACTTCATATTCTTCAGAGCGTTTTTCTCTCATTCGTCGTTCTATGTCGTAACGTTTCTCTCTTCGGAGTAATTTTTCTTCAACTTTCCTGTTTGAAGGCACAAATTTTCGCTCCGAAAAACTAGAGGTTGAGATATCCTTTTTTTCTAAGAATATTTACTTGACTCTCAGTGTAACGCCACAAAATATCGCCGCGAACATCAGATTGAAAATCCCAAGGAGCCACCAAGACGATGTCTCCCTGTTTAATCCATACTCTTCTCTTCATTTTTCCACGAATACGGCACATCCTTTCATGACCGTCAGTACATTTAACTTTCAATCGATCATACCCTAACATCTGTTCAACTATTCCTAAAAGCTGCCCAGGACCGGGCATAACCATCTCTTTTAGTTGCTCTTCACTTAGAACCTTTTTTTTCCCGATCTCCCCTCACCCCGAAGTTTACCTAAGCCCAATATCTTCTAAATTCTCTTTTTTACTTTAATTAACTACCTGAAGAATGTATTTTACGTTGAGAATTTGTCTTTGGTTCCTTATTTGCTTAAGTATCGCCATGAAAGAAGGATGCCTATGAGTGAAAATATTATGGCGAATGCGCCTAGATATGCGAAGTCAAAAATCAGCTTGGATATATTTGTTTGGTAAAGCATGAGTTGTCTGGAGGCGTCGGTTGCATATGATATTGGGTTGACATTTGCAACTGCTCGCAACCAGCTAGGCATGATGGATGTTGGGAATAACGCATTGCTTGCAAAGAGAAGTGGTAAGTTTAGTAGGTTCATTACTGCCATTTGAGTCTGCCAATCTGTTGAGCGTATAGCTATCATGATGAATATGGAGGATAATCCCATGCAAAGTAAGAAGACGACAAAGAAGACGCCAAAAAGACTAAGAATTGAGAAACTTGGACCAACCTGTAAGCCTAAAGCAAAAGCGATAATCAGCACTATTACTGCTTGCAGGAGTGATCGTATCACGGAGTTAAACACCTTGGACATCAGTATAGAGCCTCTGGACACTGGCGTGCTTAGAAGCTTATTTAAGATGCCCAAACGTCTATCCCAAACGATTGACATGCCGCTGAACATACACGTAAAAAGTACTATGAAGGATATCATGCCGACTGACAGAAACGAGAAATAGCTCGTTGTCCCGAAAGTTTTTACCAAAACAGCGGTTCCAAGGCTAGAAAGGGCTTTTTGCACTTCAGTTATTTGTGTGCTATTCAACCCTTGTAGTGCTGATGAAGGAATAGATACGCTACCGCCAGTAAAGATTTGGGCCAGGTTCAGTGCTTTACCAAATAGACCCAGCCAAATTAGTGGTTGAATCACGGTCATGAACAATAATATGGGATTTTTGTATAGTTTTTTTAATTCTCTATTTGTTAATGCCCATAGTCCATGAAATGGACTTTTGGAATTTTCATCTTTTGACATTTTGCTCACGCCCTTGCTCTTCGCATAGCTATTCTTTGGCTCCTAATGCTTTCTTTGGATCCCTCTTCTTCCCGTAACGCCTTCCCGGTGTATTCTAAATAGACTTCGTCCAGCGTCGGCTTGGTAAGAGAAAGTTTAGTTATTGTAAGGCCCTCTTTAATTAAAGTGTTAAGAATCATTGGCGCAGTTTCTTCCCCGTTTTCCACTTTTATTCTGTAAGTGGAGTCCTGTTTTTTAACGTCTCTTACTTTCGGAATCTTGCTCAGTACCTCAGAAATGTCTTTTTCGCCTTCCTTTATAGCGATAGTTAGAATGTCGCCGCCTATGCTTTCTTTTAGGGCTTCTGGTGTGTCAAGTTTGATGATTTTGCCGCGATCGATTATGGCTATTCGGTCGCACAGGTTATCAGCTTCTTCCAAGTAGTGGGTTGTTAAAAATACGGTCATATCATTTTCCTTTTTGAGCAATTTGATGTACTCCCATGTGGCTGCTCTTGTTTGAACA
>CAYYPV010000067.1:0-14058 GCA_964473665.1 uncultured Candidatus Bathyarchaeia archaeon | reverse complement strand
GGGGAAGAAAATATGATGCCCTCGGTTGTATAGTTCCATATCTTTATTCCTGTGTACGCGTTTAGGCAGTATATGTTTTTGTCGTAAGAGGTAACGTATAGAAATGCGCCATCGACCGCTGGAGTAGAAAATATAGCATTTCCCGTAAGATGACTCCACTCATACGCTCCAGTAGTAGCATTTAGACAATAGATGTTTCTGTCTTTTGAGCCTACGTATACATATCCGTTAGCGACAGTAGGTGAAGAGTCTACCGCGTTGCCAGTTGTGTAGTTCCATATCTTTGCACCTGTAAAGGTGTTTAGGCAGTATACATTTTTGTCCTCAGAACCTACATACACCATTCCACCGGCAACTGCCGGAGAAGAAAATATTGCGCCGTCGGTTGTGTAATTCCATATCTTTATACCCGTATAAGCGTTTAAGCAATAGACACTCTTGTCGCAGGAGCTTACATATAGAAATTCGCCGTCTACAGTCGGTGAAGAATCTATAGCGTTTCCAGTTGGATATTTCCATTCGAATGCTCCTGTGGTAGCGTTTAGGCAGTATATGTTTCTGTCCTCTGAGCCTACGTATACGTATCCGTTAGCAACTGCTGGTGAAGAGTCTACCGCGTTTCCAGTTGGATATTTCCATTCGAATGCTCCTGTGGTAGCGTTTAGGCAGTATATGTTTCTGTCCTCAGAGCCTATGTACAAATATCCGTTAGCGACTGTTGGTGAAGAAAATACGCTCCCCTCAGTTTTGTAGTACCAGAGAGTGTAGTTACTGTTAAGCGCTGTATATGCAGTGTATCCGGTGTGGTATATATCATGGTGAAAAGTCGACCAGTCAGTTGATTCCTGCGCCTTAACACCGTTGATGTCATTGCTTATTTGGAGTAAGAATGTTGTTGAGAAGATTAAAATTGAAATTATGGCCAGTGTACTGACTTTTTTCTTTTTTGAACTATTCAGTTTTTTAAGGCACTCTTGCATCTCATAACCCGCGTTTTCATCGATTGAAGGTCTTTATACGCCTCAAAACTAAGTTAAGGTTTGGCATTAACCACATATTAAATAGTTACCGTCCGACTATAACGCTGTAAACTATAATTTAATCCCGTTTTTTTATTTACCGTAGTTCTTAATATGGCGTGGGTCGCGATAATTCATGCTTCACACAAAATATCATGTATTCTTCATTAAAAATAAGTTCACCCACTTTTACTAGTAACTACTAAATGGTCACATTTAAATATCTGATGCGATATGTTGCGTTAGATATATTTGAGAGAATGCAGCCATAAGTAAACCAATAAATAGCGGAAAATTGAATCGGATGGCGAGAACATTATGCATGATCATTCAATTTATTCTTTTTTAGTCAAGTCAACTAACTTTTGAAGTCCATATACAGGTGAACCAATATGGCTGAAGATATAGTAATTGAGGCTAAAGGGCTTCGTAAGACTTTCATCTCCAGAGAGAGGGGTGAAAAAAAAGAAGTGGAGGCAGTTAAGGGTATAGACCTTAATGTGAAGAAGGGTGAGAATTTTGGTTTTCTCGGTCCAAATGGCGCTGGTAAATCTACCACGCAGAAAATGCTTTCAACGCTTCTACGCCCTACCAGCGGAGAAGCAAAGGTGCTTGGATATGACTTGGCGGAAGAGCAGGAAGAGATTAGACGGAATGTGGGATGTGTAGGTCAAGCTGGAGGCGCAGATTTGTTCTCCACAGGTTTCGAGAATCTAGTCCTACAAGCTCAACTATACGGTTTAGACGTTTTAACCGCGAAGAAATATGCAGCTGAATTCGTAGAGCGGTTTCAGATGAGTTCATTCATAGAAAGATTGGCTTCATCCTACTCGGGAGGTCAAAAGCGCCGTTTAGACGTTGCACTAGGGATGATTCATCATCCAAAACTGCTTCTCCTTGATGAGCCGACATCGGGCCTTGATCCGCAGAGTAGGGCATATTTATGGGAAGAGATAAAGAAACTGAAAGCTGACGGTATCACCATATTTTTAACCACACAATACATGGATGAGGCGGACAAGCTATGCGACACGATATCAATCATAGATGACGGAAAAATTATTGTGAGTGGAACGCCTGAGGAGCTTAAGAGCAATGTTGGCGGAGACACCATAGTTTTCAGTTTTCCATCAAATGAGGTCGCTCTCAAAGCTGAAAACGCGCTATCAGAGAGAATTCAGGCGGAGGAGATACAAGCAAAAGATAATTCTGTTCATTTATACGTTAAGAACGGGGAGAGTATGATGCCTGACTTACTGCGGTCACTTGATGCGAAAAAACTAAACGTGCAAAACATAATGTTGTCTAGACCGAGTCTAGACGACGTCTTTCTAAAATACACGGGCCGCTCGCTTAGGGAGGATGAGCGAAAATCATGACGATATTACGTGATACGAGATTAATGTTTATCCGCAACATGCGGCATACCCTCCGAAGTCCTGTTTTTATATTCGCAAGCATGTTCCAGCCCCTTCTATACCTGATTTTGTTTATGCCACTTCTGAATAAGCTCGGCGGCCTTCCAGGTCTACCAGCAGGAAAGACGGTCGACATCTTTATCCCCGGTCTTTTAGTTATGCAAGCGCTCTTCGGCACAGCATTCGTTGGGTTCTCACTAATAGACGATATCAGAAGCGGAGTTATCGAACGATTCCTAATAACCCCGGTGAAGCGCTCCGCAATTCTTTTGGGCAGAGTTCTTCGAGATGCAGTCATACTCATATTTCAATGCATTTTGATAACAATAGTGGCTATCCCATTTGGGCTGAATATAAATGCGGGCGGACTTTTGCTATCCCTAGTATTATATGCTTTAATCGGGATTACTATGGCATCAATGTCATACGGCTTTGCTCTAATCTACAAAATCGAAGATCCTCTCGCGCCGACATTGAACACAATAACACTGCCCGTTACTCTGCTGTCAGGTATTATCCTCCCTCTCGCGCTCGCTCCTATATGGCTTCAAGATGTCGCGAAGGTCAACCCATTTTCATACGCAGTTAGTGCGACTCGCGCATTGTTCGCTGGGAATTTTCAAAACGTCGCAATTATAGAGGGATTCGTCATCATAATCGCACTTGCGATTCTAATATTTCTATGGGGACTAAGGTCACTAAACGAGATGGCATCTTGACTGGAATTTCAATTTTACAATTTCAACATTCCTAGGTGCCTACTAAATAAAATTCAGTAGACCGATTTAATGAAATCCTCAAGACCACTGTTTACTGAAATGTAACATTAATCCCACAATTTCTAATTGCGATTTTATGCGTCTCAACATATTTTTGACGGGAGTAACTGTAAGCTATAAATCAAAGAATATTCTTGCGAAAAAAATAAGGTCTTAATTCGCACTCTTGAATAATTATGAAAAAGATTAAAAAGAGAGTTACTTGAACATCAATGGCTTATGAAAAGAAATGCGAAAACATTTTTAGTGTTCTTTATTATTGCGTTATTCCTCGCAGGCAGCATCCTGTTATGCAGTACGCCGTTATTGAACATCTACGCTACCTCTGAAACCAACGACTGGCCTATGCTAGGCCACGACCCAAACCATTCAGGGTACTCCACAACCTCAGCACCAAGCTCAAACCACACGCAGTGGATCTACTCTACCGGTGGTTATGTGGATTCTTCTCCAGCCGTTGTTTCTGGACTGCTATATGTAGGCTCAGAAGATTATAGTGTATACTGTTTGAACGCGACAACCGGCTCTAAAGTCTGGAGCTACCCCACAGGAAGCTATGTGGAATCTTCACCAGCAGTATCTAACGGAATGGTCTACATTGGATCAGAGGACAATAATATTTACTGTCTCAATGCGTCTACTGGTTCTAGTATCTGGATACACGACACTGGAGGTGCTGTGGATTCTTCTCCCACTATATACAGAGGTATGGTTTACATCGGATCAGGCGACAACAACATCTACTGCCTAAATGCGTCTACCGGTTCTAAGATTTGGAGCTATCCCACTGGTGGCGATGTGGTCTCCGCTCCCGCCGTGTCAGGCGGAATGCTCTACGTGGGATCTGAAGATAACAATATATACTGTCTTAATGCCTCTACCGGATCATTAATCTGGAAGCGTCCAACCGGTGGTTATGTGGATTCTTCTCCGGCCGTCTCAGGCAACATGGTCTATGTAGGCTCCGAAGACTTCGGGGTTTACTGTTTAAATGCCGCTAATGGCTCCTTGATCTGGAGCTACGCGACAAGGGGTTCAGTGGATTCTTCTCCAGCAATTGCTGGCGGAATGCTCTATGTAGGCTCAGATGATTATGGAGTCTACTGCCTTAACTCATCCACAGGGGCTCTAATCTGGAGTCATACTACTGGAGGTGCTGTGGTTTCTTCTCCAGCGGTTGTCGGCGGGATGGTATATATCGGCTCGGAAGACGACAATCTCTACTGTCTTAACGCGTCTACAGGCTTTCTAGTGTGGCAGTACACGACAGGGGGTGCAGTAGTTTCTTGTCCAGCCGTATCTAACGGACTGGTCTACGTTGGTTCTCAAGACAACAAGATCTACGGATTCGGCCCTCTGACATACACCACTACAACAAGCTTTTGGTCATCCTTAATTGGCATCGTAATCATAGTGGCAGTTGTACTCATCTTGATTGCGGTTGTTTTAATTGTACTATCTTCAAGAAGAGGCAGCAGAAGTGGAGGCGTGAACACTTATGGTCGTGGCCGCGGCTACTCCTATGGACCTGGCGGCTCTTACGGGGGGTCAGGAGGAACATATAATCAAGGTGGTTTCCAGTCTAATGTTTGTCCCAACTGTGGACAGCCAGTATCGCCTAACGATGACTACTGTAGGAACTGTGGATCCAAGATAAAATAGCAAAACCTATAACGGCTATGTAGTGAAGCTAGAAACATCCTGCATGAGGCATAGTTGAACTGAAGAAATAATCTATGCTAGGGGATGATTTGACACCATCAGAACTTCTTTTACGGACGGCCTGAATCCGATTATTAGGGAAGAATCTCCTGGCTTTAGTCCTGGGGAGTGTCAACTCGAAAGTCTATCAAGTCATCTAAAGTAGTAATAATTATTCCGCCGATTAAACTATCTAACATTTTCATTTCCTGGCTAGCCGTCAAACTGATTCTGAGTTCTATCTTGTAATTGAACTTGAACAGTCTTGTAGTTTTTATCTGATAACCATTGATTAATCCTTTAGTTTTCCACGCTGCTAATATTCGCCTCAAAAAGAAAAAGATGAAAAAGGGGGTAAACCCCTCAAAAATAGGGAATAGCCTGATAAGAATTGGAATAAACCGCTCTACGCTCGTCTTTGCAGGGTCACGGTATGTGCTTTTGCTATTTTTTGGATTTGGTTGCGACGGACAGCTTCACTCCTACGTCAACTACGCAACTGCCATCATCCTGGCACGACGTTCCAAAATGCCAATCCTTTACCTCAACATTCAAATCTTTTAAGTGTCCCGCTATTGCATCCCTGAAGTCACTAATCGATTTTCTGATTTCTTCCATCCTGCTTTCTGGAATCTCAACTTTGTTAACCATTTTCACTCACCTCCATACTTTTCCGTTTTTCCTTAACCTATAATCTATCTTCCTATTAAGAAATTCTTAAACTATTTAAAATATGCGACTAATTCTCTTCAGCAACAAACTATTTGGCTAGCTACTCCAATTTTTAGCTTACTATGCCAGGTTTGGTAATAAATTAAAATTCAATCCTCAAACAAAATTATAATTATTATATTATAAGCTTCTAATTCTTTTTTTTCTGAATTGACTTCTGATTTAAAACTCTAACTCAGCGCAAATCCTCGAAGCCAGCAGAGCCTTGTGTTGAATCTATATTATCGCGAAAAAAGCCTTGCTAGGGCTTAGGTTGAGAACTCTGACGGATCTTTCTTGTCAAATTATCGTATATTTTGAGTTTCTCTAATCCTGCTTCGACGCCGCTTTCTGCTCCAATGACTTTGTTTTTCTCAAAGAATTCCTCAATCTCTTCTACTTTACCAATTCCCAGAATTGGAATAGCTGAGAGTAAAATTCTGGAAAGCGTTCCAGTACCTTCAAAGAGCTTTCTCACGAATTCGATGTTAACTTTTAGCCAAGTCCAAGTCAATGATCTTGCCTCAGGATTTCTTAATGCAGCAAATATCATTGTCCCAGTATCCTGTCTCTTCACTTCACCGCTCAGTGTAAGTCCAAGTGATAGAGCGATCAGCGATTCATCTTTGAAGCTCACCATTGCGCCTAACAATCTAACTCTCTCCTCATCCGAAACACATTCTCTATACCTCTTCACCATCATCTCAAAATCGTTGTAAGTCCTAGCGTATGCCGTGGCGACCGCATCCTTCATATCTGGCTCAACCCTGTCATAGTCCCGGAACCTTACGGTCAGTTCCTTAGCATATCTTTCGTCTATTATCACCAGCCTATTTGCAAATATGCTCCTTAGCATTGAACTGTTTTCATCCGTCCTGTCTTCAAGCATTTTAAGCTGCAATCTGTGAAATTCCTTCGAGATTTCAGTGATTTTCGACGGTATTATTGTGTGCAGAAACCCTAGTTGATCTGACACTTCTAGAGCTGGAAGGTAATTCTGTTCTCGATAATATCTTTTCACAAGGTCTGAGTACTCAGCGAATGTTATCTTTCCTGCTACTAGAAAGGCCAGTGCATCATATATTATTCCCCATCGATCGAATACCGATAAGTTGCTTTTCCAAACCAAGTCGTATAATCTTGGGTAGTATACTCTGTAGAAACCGGTCTGATCAGCATTAAGTTTCAGAGCCCATATTTTTCCAACATTAATCGATTCCTCTTTCTTATTGAAGATGATTTTCCTAGATTCTCCATTTAATTTCATTACAATGGGTATTGGCCAAATATCTTCAGCCTTGCCTGATAAAAGGAATCGTTCCTGTTTAAGAGAAAGTCTTCCTTTATTTAGAGCTACAGTTATCACAGGGTAGCCTGGTTTTTTTATCCATTCATCAGCTATGGTTTTTAGTTTCTTTCCATGTGCATTTTCAAGCGCGTCCCAGAAGTCTTTTCCTTCAGCGTTTGAAAATCTATGCGTATTCAAGAAGTTCTCTATTCCTTTTCTGAAGTCTTCACTGCCGATGTAGGCTTCAATCATTCTGAGTACACTTGCACCCTTTCCATAGCTTATGTCGTCGAATATCTGTTCTATTTGGTCCGGTGACTTCACTGAAACTTCTATGGGGTGAGTGCTTCTTATGCCATCCCTAGACATGGCTCCTGCAGTATCCTTTCTCAAGAAGTCTTGCCAACTCGCCCATTCTGGTCGTATCGCGTCCAACACCTTAAAGGCCATCAGTGTTGCAAAGCTTTCGTTCAACCACAGGTCATTCCACCACTTCATCGTCACAAAATCTCCGAACCACATATGCGCTAATTCGTGGGCTACAACCTCTGCAACTCTCTTTTTCGCCTTGACATCGCTTTTTTCATCTATTAATAACGCTGTCTCCCTGAAGGCGATAGCACCCCAGTTCTCCATACCGCCTGCAGCGAATTCGGGCACAGCGACTAGATGAACTTTAGGAAGCATATAGAGTATGCCGAAGTATGATTGATAGAAATTAATCGACTTCTTTGCTACCTCTAAGGCAAATTTTCCTTTTTTTATTCTTCCTGGAATAGTGGCTACAACAATGTCAGTTTTGCCGAGTTTGACTTTGATTTCTTCGAATTTCCCAACGCCGAGATAGATTAAGTACGTTGACATTTTCGGGGTCTTCTGAAACACAACTATTTTCTTATCGCCATCCAATCTAATCGACTCAGCGGGCATATTTGAGATTGCATCCAAGTCTTTGTCAATTCTAAGAGTCAATCTGAATTCAGCCTTGTAGCTGGGGTTATCTACGCATGGAAGCATCTTCCTGGCGTTCGCAGCTTCAAACTGTGTTGTCACAACATGCGTGTTATCATAAGGAGCTCGATATATCCCAGTCAGTGTGTCGGGGATTGTTCCAGTATACTCAATTTTAAGGGTGCCTTTAAAGGATCCAGTTTTTATAACTAGATCTTCGCCCCTCTGCTCATAGTGCCGAGACTTTCCGCCAGAAGACACTTTAAGAATATTGAGTCCAATGGAGTTAAGCGCTACATCATTCTCAGACTCAATTTCAATTTTTAGTGTTCCTAGAAACTTGAGATTCTTGAAGTCCAGATCCAAGAATAAATCATAGCCTTCAATATTCATATGTGGTTCACTTTCACAATTATTTTTTATTTTCAAAGATTATCTTTGCATTCACGTCGTCGTATGTCGCTGTTGATGCATCTAACCGCCCTTTGGGGGGCCATTCCAGACAAATATACCCTCTCAGGATATTCAGGCTAATAAATTAGAAAAATGTTAGAACTAGCTGAAAAGCGGTAGTGTCTACCTCCACCATTTCTTTTTGATGGGCATAGCGAATATTTCTCTTATTTCCAATCTTTTTTGTATGTCTGGACCTAACATATCGGCTGTTGATGTTGCTTTAATAACTGCGGCTGAGTCAGAACCAGCCCCAGTACCGCCCACTGCAATTACATCTTCCCCAGGAGAAATTATACCCTTATCTACAGCGATCAGAACAACTTCGGCACAGACTTTCATCCCTTGGCCGAATGTGTAAAATGTGCTTCTGACCAATTCTCTTCCGACCTCATGTAGCGGAAGGTAGTTTTCATAGTTGCAGACTGTGACCCCTAAATTTTTGAGCTCTTGAATATTTTCAGGGGGAATCTTTTTCCATGAAACCGATATCAGCTTTGCTTTTTCCTTCAAGACTTTAGCGAACTGTATGCCCGTCTTACCGGTTGAACTGGCTACGATGACTGTCTTAATTCCTGTTTCATCGATTTTCTCAGAAACCGCTTGAATCACAGATTTAGTATTTATAAAACCCGGCTCGGCAAAATACCAAATTTTACTAACTCTACTCATTTTTACTCATCTATTTCGAAGGCTTCGTAATAACATTCGAGGATAAAAAATTTTCTTGAAAGGGGCATCTTAAGTTTTCTATGCAATAGAACTTTATAAAAAACTTTTGTTACACCATTTTTCACTTTAGGCACTGGAAAATTTTGCCGATTTACCTAAGTCTTCCTCCTTTTCTGATTTCCAATTCAAACTTATTCCTCAAATGGTTTACCATCATAGTTTTCCGATAACTTTTGACTTAAGTAATTAAAAAAATCAAAAATGGAGCCACCAAAATAATTTTATGAGCGCACTAAAATGTATGTTTATATTATTGTTTGCGTACAAGTTAAGACGCCAGCATTTTGCCTGGTGATTAATAAGATGAACGATGAGCATGAAGAACTAAGAAATAGCAACGAACAAGAAGAAACATTGGAAAAGGCTCTGGAAATCGAGAAAAAACGTGTAGAAGAATACCTTACGCAACTTAAGTACGCCAGAGCGGATATTGAGAACCTAAAGAAAAGGTATGACCGTCAGTTAGAGGATGTTGAGAAATACTCTAATGAACGGATCATAATTGAACTATTGGATGTCGTTGACGAGCTGGAAATGGCAGTCAAATCCGCTAGCTCTTCCAACTCTGCAGAAACCCTCACTCAAGGAGTCGAAATGACCCTTAAAAAGTTCAGAAAAATTCTTGAAAATGAAGGGATCTACCCTATAAAATGTGTAGGCGAAACATTTGACCCATCAAAACATATCGCCATTGAAAAGATCGAAAAAGCAGGCGTTGAGGGATGCACAATAGTTGAAGAAGTCAGAAAGGGTTACACCATGAGAGGAAAGATGATAAGACCGAGCATAGTTAAAATTGCTGTACAACCGTCACAATCACAAAAAGAGATGAATGCACATGAGTAATACAAAAACTTTAGAAAAAATTCTTGGTATAGATCTGGGAACAACTAACTCAGCAGCCGCCATCTACGAAGGCGGAAGATCAACTGTAATCCCGAGTGCTGAAGGACCTACGATGGCAGGAAAAATGTTTCCCTCCGTTGTCGCCTTCACTAAGGATGGAACACTTCTTGTAGGCGAATCAGCAAAACGGCAAGCAACAGCTAATCCTAAAGGAACTATCTTCGAAATAAAAAGGAAAATGGGAACCGACTACACAGTTAACATAGCAGGGAAAGAATACACCCCGCAACAAATCTCAGCATTCATACTTCAGAAAATAAAAAAGGACGCCGAAACATACCTAGCGACAACAGTAAAGAAGGCAGTAATAACCGTCCCAGCTCACTTTAACGATGATCAACGCCAAGCCACAAAAGACGCAGGAGAAATAGCAGGTTTCGAAGTTGCAAGGATAATCAATGAGCCTACTGCAGCCTGCCTCGCCTACGGGATTGATAAACTCGAAAAGGAGATGAAAATTCTAGTTTTCAGCTTCGGAGGTGGAACTCACGACGTCACAGTGATGGATTTCGGAAAAGGAGTTTTTCAAGTTCTGTCAACAAGCGGTGATACAAAAATCGGCGGTGCAGATGTAGATAAGGCAGTAATGGACTACCTTATTGAAGAATTTCAAAGGCAAACAGGCGTAGATCTACGTAACGACAAGGCCGCAATATCGAGGTTAAGGGAAGCCGCTGAGAAGGCAAAAATAGAGTTGTCAACACTTATGACAACTGATATTGACTTACCTTTCATATCCACCGATGCTGCTGGTCCTAAACATCTACATTTAACGCTTACCAGAGCTAAACTTGAGGCGTTGGCACAGCCCATAGTTAAGAAGACAGAACACACGATTGTTAGCGCAATAGAAGGCGCTAAACTGACTCTTGCAGACATAGACAAAGTGATTCTCATAGGCGGAATGACTAGGATGCCCTACATCCAAAGGTTTGTGGAGCACCTGGTTGGCAAACAGGTAGAGCGAGGCGTAGACCCAATGGAATGCGTGGCAGTCGGAGCAGCAATACAAGGAGCGGTACTGACAGGAGAAGTTAAAGATCTGTTGCTACTCGATGTTACGCCGTTGTCGCTGGGCG
Source organism: uncultured Candidatus Bathyarchaeia archaeon (assembly GCA_964473665.1). Taxonomy (GTDB): domain Archaea; phylum Thermoproteota; class Bathyarchaeia; order RBG-16-48-13; family CAYPFQ01; genus CAYYPV01. Next base: position 3,021 of record CAYYPV010000067.1, on the reverse strand, counting down.
TTGAGACCCTAGGTCAAGTTGCCACGAAAATAATTGAGAAAAACACGACAATACCTACTAGAAGAAGTCAAGTATTCTCAACAGCTGCAGACTTTCAGACAACAGTCACAATACATGTGCTCCAAGGAGAGCGGCCGATGGCAGCGGACAACGTTTCCCTAGGCATGTTCAACTTGGGAGGCATACCGCCAGCACCCAGAGGCGTACCGCAGATTGAAGTAACATTCGACATCGATGCAAATGGGATACTGAACGTAACAGCGAAGGATTTAGGGACAAGTAAAGAAGCAAAAATAACTATTACTGCTTCAACGAAGTTATCAAAAGAAGAAAAAGAGCGGCTAATCAAAGAGGCTGAGGAGTACGCTGAGCAGGACAAAAAGAAACGAGAAGAGGCTGATATGCGGAATACAGCTGACAATCTTATCTACACTGCAGAGAAAACTGAGAAAGACTTAGGAGAAAAAATCACGCAAGACCAGAAGAACAAAATAGACGCGACGGTCTCAGCTCTAAAAGATGCTTTAGCCGGCACAGACTTCGATAAAATTAAAGCAAAGTCAGACGAACTAACGACGGTTCTACAAGAAGTTGGAACGGCAGTTTATCAACAGACAGCCACCGAACAGGCGAAACAGAGCCAAAAAGAAGGAGAAGCTCAGCCACCTGAATCTGAACCCAGCGAAGAAAAAGTGGTCGACTCCGAGGATTATAAGGTGAAATAAGGGCTTTCTGGGCAAAACAATCCAGTGTTCACATTACCAGTCTGATGGTTGAGAGATGGCTGACAAAAGAGATTATTACGAAGTTCTAGGAGTTCCCAGAACAGCTTCAAAAGAACAAATAAAAGACGCATATAGAAAGTTGGCTTTGCAGTATCACCCTGACAGAAACAAAGCCCCTGAAGCAGAAGAAAAATTTAAAGAAATCTCAGAAGCCTACGCCGTATTATCCGACGACGAAAAGAGAACACAATACGATCAACTCGGCCATATGGGTTTTGACCAACGCTACAGTACCGAGGACATATTCAGGGGTGTAGACTTCGAAACCATATTCCGAGACATGGGCTTCGGCTTCGACATGAGCGATGTATTCAGCTTCTTTTTCGACTCTGGCAGAGGATTCAGAGAAACAGCCATAAGAGGGAGAGACCTCGCCTACAACCTTCAAATCACACTCGAAGAAGCAGCGAACGGCGCAAAGAAAGACATCCAAATCGAAAGAATCGAAAAATGCGATGTATGCCGAGGCAGCGGATCCGCACCTAACACGTCACCAAGAAAATGCCCTAGGTGTAACGGAACAGGAAAAGTTCAAAGCACAACCAGAAGTGCCTTCGGAATGTTCGTCCGAGTAACATCATGCCCAACATGTAAAGGAAAAGGCAGAATTATAGACACTCCGTGCCCGAAATGCAAAGGCAGCGGTCTCACAGAAAAGGAACGTAAAATCACAGTTAAGATACCGCCAGGAATAGGCGAAGGATACCAGCTAAGACTTCAAGGAGAAGGAGAGATGACTACAGAAGCAGCATCGTCCGGAGACTTATACGTACTAATACATTTAGCGCCTCACAGATACTTCAGAAGAGACGAAGACAATCTTCTCTACAATCTCGCAATAGGCTTTTCTCAAGCAGCATTAGGCACTGAAGTCTCAGTACCCACACTTGAAGGACAAACGAACTTAAGAATTCAGCCGGGAACACAGCCAGGTACCATCATAAGAATTAAAGGCAAAGGTATGCCAAGGTTTAGAGGACATGGCAAAGGCGACATGCTGGTAAAAATTAGCATCTCGGTTCCTGAGAAACTAACATCACAGCAGAGAAACCTGCTTGAACAGTTGGCCAAGGAATTTAGCGAAAATGTTAACAAACACCATTGGCTAGGACTCTAAAAGTGAATAAGAACCAAATAAATTTTTGCAGTAGATGAATCTTCAGTATCACTTTATTTTCGACATCCTTCCACTAATTCGCTGGTTCTTTTAGCTTGGCTTCACTTTCATTAAAATAACACAATTAAAACCTACTCCTTTTAAGAGTGTGATGAAATGTCGTTAAATGCATATCCGCTCCAAAAATCATAGGGCTGAAAAATGAGTGAAAAGAAAGTTGTAATGCGAAACGTAGCCATCGCACTCGGAATCGTATGTATCATTCTAGCAGCAAGTTTAGTCGGTGTAGTTGCAGATTACACGTCAATAATAAGTGGAAAAGATAGTGCACTAGCAACTGATAATTCTCAAATATCCAATCTTAACGCTCAGGTATCCAACCTTAAGGCATGGTTAAAAGGTAATCTTACTCAGGCATCTAATCTTGAGGCTTGGTTGAACGGCAATCTTACTCAGGCATCCAACCTTAAGGCATGGTTGAACGGTAATCTCACTCAAATATCTAACCTTAACATTCAAATATCGTCACTGAATTCACAACTAACAATTCTAAACACGCAAATATTAGTATTGAGTTCTGAACTGAAGAGTCTTTCTAGCGGTATAATTACCATGGCTAATTCTTCAGTTTGGTACAATGGAACCGTGAGTGAAAAAGCAGGAAGCTACTTTCCCGTGAAAGCCTCAGTTTTTGTAACTCATGGAGGATATGTCGCAGTTACTATTCAATCATCAACGACCACTAATTTATCTGTTGAAGAAGATTGGTCATACGCTTTACCGCCGCCTTACGTAAACCTCGAGATTCAGGTAACCGTCTCCACGGTACCGGAAATAGTGCTCTTTCCAGTTTATTCAAATTATTTGGTATCCATCTATGTCGGCAACACAAATCTGGTCAATAGTGCCACTGAGACAGTAACAATTACGTATTATACTGCTAATGTTATCACTCCTCCTCTTCCACCTATTGCTGGGACAGGATGAAGTGCTAAATATACTGAGGTCCGCCTAGTCGATATCTAGGAAAGCTGCATCTAAGACCTGTTCACGAGGAACAAAAAGATGGGCATTCAAATTAAATTCATGCAGCATTTTGTCAGCGCTCTTTACAGAATG
>CAYYPV010000066.1:0-2930 GCA_964473665.1 uncultured Candidatus Bathyarchaeia archaeon | reverse complement strand
ATAAGACCATAAAATAGCCTAAAATATAAGGATGAACGCGTTTTGTATAGTTATTTTAACAGCTGGTTTAAGTATAGTCAGTGGAGGTTCCGCGATCGTGACTGAACTAGAGGAAAAGGTATCTGAGAAAGTTAAAGCAATAATGGACCCTGAAACTGGTTTAAGCTTCGGAGATATGGGGCTAATACAGTCTGTGAAGGAAAATGAGAATGGAGTTATTAAAGTGGATTTTATACCCACCAGTCCATTTTGTCCTATAGCTTTCCAATTCGCCTTCAACATAAAGAACGTTGCAAAGCAGATTGAAGGCGTTAAGAAAGTGCAGGTATATGTTCATGGGCATGCTATGGAGACAAACATCAACGAGACTGTTAACCGAGAAGAAGAGATGAAAAAATAGAAATGTATGTTACTGTAAAATTTTTTGCTACATTGCGTGAGATAACTGGAAAAAAAGAGGAAAAAATTAAGGTAACTGAAAACTCGACTTTAAACAGCCTAATCGAACAGCTCTCGAAAAAATACGGAACCACATTCACTGACCATATATACAAAAAAGGGGAAGGAAACATCAATCCAACCCTACAATTTCTAATAGACGGAACCAACGTAAATGCTCTCAACGGATTCAAAACAAAGTTGAAAAATGGGAATGTAGTCGTAATAATTCCGCCCGTCGGGGGCGGCTGAAACTAAATCTTTTCCGCTTCCAAATAGGTTGAAAAAGCATTTTTCACATGCACTGATACGCGTCTACCTAACATGTTATCAAAGCTCTTCACCACTATAGGCTTATATGCAAAGTTTCTGCCGATCCATGAGTTATCTTTTCCTTTTTCATCAATTAGTACTTCGCCCTCCCAATCTACCCAAGCTTTATTCTTCTTTAGCGAACTTCTTCTAGCAGTTTCAGCCATCTTCTTACTTCTTTCCTTTATCTTCCACCCTGGGACTCCCTTCATCTTTTCAGCCGGTGTGCCTGGTCTAGGGAAAAACCTTGAAACATTCACTATGTCCGGCTCAACCTCTTCAATAATCCTCAGGGATTTTTCAAAAGCCTGCTCGCTTTCACCTGGAAAACCGCATATAATATCGGTTGAAACGGTTAATCGGGGCATCTCTTTCCTAAAGGCGGAGACTATTGACTTAAAGGTTTGAGCTGAATATGAGCGGTTCATAAGTTTCAACACTTCATCATCCCCACTCTGAAGCGGCAGGTGAAGAAACTTGAAAATTTTCAAACTCTTATATGCATCAATCAATTCGTTCATTTCATCTAGCACATAACTCGGATTCATCATTCCAACACGGACGCAAAAATCACCTTCAACTGTCACAATTCTCTTCAGTAAAGCCGCCAGGTTTGTTCCAATGTCCATTCCATAGCAAGCTGAATCCTGGGCTGTAATCCAGATTTCAGACGCGCCTCCACTCAAAGCCTGCCTAACCTGATCTAATACCTCGTCTGGACCATAGCTTCTCAACGGTCCTCTGGCAAAACGTACACAACAATAACTGCAGCTACTTATACATCCACAGCTTATCGGTATGATCTTAGCCACACTTGAACCTGCAATTTTCGGCAAGGATAACGGAGGCTTAAATCTATTCTCAAGCAAAACTGCGTTTTTACCCTCAACGACATCGTTGACAACTTTAACTATTTCTAATCCCGGCGCAGGCCCAATAGCGCCGTCAAACCTAACTTCATTTTTCAACCTCTCAAAATTGATAACCGGTAAACACCCAGCAACAATAAGTTTCTTATCCTTCATAGATTTCTTCAAAATTGAAATAATTTTATTCTCTGTAGGCGTTTTAACCGCGCAGGTGTTATAGATCAAAACATCCGCATCCTCAGGCGAATCAACCACCTCGTATCCCGCTTCACTTAAACAACCAGCTATTACTTCCCCGTCAGAAAAATTAGCGGAGCACCCGAAACTTCTCAAATAAACTCTATGCAAAGCCAAACGTTGCGCATCCATTTAAATAAAATACATTAAAATGTTAAACTAACATAAATACTTCTAAAACTACAGTTCGGTTAATAGATTTTGACACTTATTTGTGGACTCGTTTAACGCACCGAAAGCTACATATATACAGACGTGTTTAAATCGTATTTATATTTGATTACATATGACTATATCCAGGAGAGCGTAATCCAGTACATACAAGGAGTGGAGATAAGTGAAACTGATTAGCTTAAACCTACCCGAACCATACCTTCAAACATTAGACGAACTCGTAACCAGACGCATTTACGCAAACCGAGCCGAAGCCATCCGAATGGCAATCCGTGACCTGATAACCACCGAATTTCAAGGTCCAAACAAACAATAGAGGGCAATGAACATGGCGACACTTTTAGCTGAAAAACCTATCCAAATTACGCTTCAAGATGAAATTAAAGAAAAATTACCTGAACAAGAAGTAAAATTACCTGAACAAGAAGTGAATATCATGCTAGAATTATTCGATCTAGAACCCGACGCTGGACATGACCAACCGTTGAAAATTAGCCTGAAACTACACCAACTAGAGGACTATTAGGAACGAATTCCTCTAGATGAGGTCGTAGCTTTGAGCGAAAAAAAATCGGCGTCAAAAGAATTAACCGAAGATGAACTCCAAGCTGCTTTCAGCGATATCGTAAATCGAATGTATAAGAAGTATTCTGAAGTAATCGAACAAATTATGGTCGACTAGAAAAAATAACGAATTCTACTTTATTTTAGCGCCTGCTTTTACCGACTTATCCGGCTTCAGTACAGACACAGTACTTTCATCTTCAGACGCAAGTATCATAACCTGCGATTCTACGCCTAACATTTTTATCGGCGTAATATTAATCAGAACCACAACCTGCTTTCCCTTCAAGTCCGAAGGTTCATACCAAGATCGAATGCCCGCTACAGCCTGTCTGA
>CAYYPV010000065.1:0-15456 GCA_964473665.1 uncultured Candidatus Bathyarchaeia archaeon | reverse complement strand
ATCGGGCGTAGAGCCTTCCTCGAAGACCTTGAACCTGTTGTAGTTCCTGAGAAGCCGCTTGACGCCTTAACACATCAGATTGCTGGTTTGCTAACTCAGAAAAGACGGTGGTACTTTAACGAAGTGTTAGAAATATTTCGCGAAGCCTATCCGTATAAAGATCTCACTGAAGAAGAATTAACTAAAGTTTTAACCTATATGTATACGCGGTATCCACGTTTAGTTTGGGTTTCCTTCGAGGACAAAATGTTTCTCAAACCCCGCAGAACTAGGGATTTCTATTATTACTACTTTGGCAACCTGTCAATGATACCTGACGAAAAACAGTTCATCGTTATAGATGAGACAGACGACGCACCTATTGGAGTACTTGATGAAGCGTTCGTAGCTGAATACGGCCAACCGGGAACAAAGTTCATTGAACGCGGAAGCGCTTGGAAGATTCGAAGAGTATCTGGTGACCATATATACGTTCGACCTATTCAAGATCCGACAGGCGCTATTCCCAGTTGGGTTGGTGAAGAGATACCTGTTCCATTTGAAATAGCGCTAGAAGTCGGGCGTATTCGAGGGCTTGTTGAAGAACGATTAAATGAAAAAGTTAAGATTGAAGAAATTTCCTTTGAATTATCCAAACAGTATCCAGTAGATGAAAAAACGGCTTCGAGGGCTATAGCTGAAACGGTTGAGCAGGTTGAGAAAGGTTATCCGGTTCCTACTGATAAACGTATAATTTTGGAAAAATGGGAAGATTACATAGTTATAAACTGTAGTTTCGGGTCCCTTGTTAATAGAACCATGGCCCGACTCCTCGGATACATTCTTTCAGAGAAAACTGAACGAACGATTGGAGTACAACAGGATCCTTACCGCGTAGTAATTCAAATTATCGGAGGACAACGGACGATAAGTCCACAGGAAATAGTAAATTTATTCAATGAACTGTCAAATTCGGATGTAAAAAAATTAGCCGTGAACGCCATGGTTAAAACTGGATTATTTAAAAAACGGATGGTTCATGTTGCTCGAAAATTCGGTGCAATATATAAGTGGGCTGACTTCAGCAAAATAAGCTTAAGGGAACTGATGAAAACATTCGAAGAGACCGTTATCTACGATGAAGCGATAAAGGAAACATTAGCCACGGATATGGATGTTGAACACACTATCGAAGTGTTGAATAGAATCCGTAACGGGGAGATAGAACTAGTCTACGCGAAAACCAACGAAGAAGCAACACCAGTAGCCCGGGTGGGCATTGAGAGAATCGGCAGAAAAACAGACTTAATTCCAACTGAAAAAATGCAACGCATTTTGATAGATTCAGCTAAAGCTAGACTGCTGAATGAAGTAAAAATATTTGTATGCACAAACTGCTGGAAATACGTGAAAATGATTCGCATAAAAGACCTGCCTGAAAAAATTAAATGCCCAAAATGCGGCTCAAAGAAAATAGCTGTTCTCGACGAATCTGAGGAAAGGGTTAATCAGCTTATAAAAAAGAACGGGCATAGGCTTTCTAAATATGAAAACGAACTTCAAGAAAAAGCTGGGGCAACAGCTGCCCTTACCGCCAAATACGGAAAAGTTGCAGCCATAGCACTAGCAGGAAGAAGATTAACGACACCTGACGCAGAGGAAATACTATATGACGAACAAAAGCTAAACGATCATCTTTTTGAAGTTATAATTGATGCTGAGAAAAGAGCGCTTCGTAGACGTTTCTGGTAGCGACGCCGAAAATTTAGACTTGCCTCGGTTCTGTTATCTTTATAGACTGCGTCGGACACTGAGCTTCGCACGCTCTGCAGAAGATGCATTGAGGCTCATTTATAGGGTCTGATTTTTTATCCGATACTGGATGTCCAGGAGAGTCCACCCAATCAAATACACTTACTGGGCAAACTGATATGCAGACGCCGTCTCCGTTGCATGAGTCTTGATCAAGAGCAACTTGAGTGCCATGAATACCTCTTTTTTCCGGAAGCTTCACTTCACCTCGAACCTTATGTCCAGCATGCTCACCAGAAACAGGATATTTTTTCATAAAATCGGGATCTATTGGCATGGATTTCAAGACTTCTTTTTGCAAATAATATCTGTTTGATATTTATATTTTTGCTAGAACGCACAATCTTTTGAACAAAGTAGATTTTAATTAATTAAAAAATGCTGCCATCCGAAAGTTACTTAACTGCATCTCCATTAGTTACTAATGAAATTTAGGGTGGTATATTTGCTGCCTGAAGAACCAATCTGCGCGAAATGCGGGAAAACCATTAATGATTGTGTATGTAGATGCCCCTACTGTGGTGAAATAGCATCTTGCGACTGCTGCATTGGGCCATATGCGGCTACTGGTGGCTGAAAAATGCCGATTCTAAATGAAGTCTTTAAAATTTAGACGTAACTTCTGGCGGTAAAAATGATTAAAGATGAATTCGTCTGGATGGCGGGCGGCTCACAAGGAAGTGGTGTTGACGCTGCAGCAAACATTTTTGCGAGAGCTTGCTGCTACGGGGGATTGAATGTCTACGGTAAAAGAGAATATCACTCAAACATTAAGGGGCTTCACAGTTACTTTCATGTTCGGGTTAGTCCAAAAGAAGTGATTGCGGACGTTGACCGCGTAGATTTACTGTGCGCATTTGACGCTGAAAGCATTGTACGCCATATTTGGGAGGTTGCGCCAAACGGAGGTATAATTTGCGACGCTGAAACTTTGGGAACAAAAATATTTGATATACCCACATTGCCACCTCCATTTTGGGAAGAATTCAGAAAAACTCTTGATGAGAGAGGCATTAAGCCTGAAACATTAAGCGACTTGGTGAATGAAGCCAAGAAGGACGGCGTACGCCTATACACCGTACCCTATATGGATTTACTGAAAGTTGTCGCTCAACAAATTGGCGAGGAAAAGCTCAGCAAACTAACCCGCATGATCAATGTTCTGACATTAGGGGCATCATTCGGACTGGTTGATTACGACAAGACCTATGTTGAAAAAGCTATTCGCATGATTTTTGGTAATAAACCGAAAATAATTGGAATGAACATCTCGGCTTTAGATTTAGCTTACCAATATGTAAAGAAAAACTACGGCAGTTTAGGCTTCAAACTTGAAGCAGTTCAAACAAGTGAAGAAAGAATATTTCTTCAGGGAGTCCAGTCTGTCGCTTTAGGTAAGCTTTTGGGCGGTTGTAGAGTTCAAACGTATTATCCAATAACACCCGCTGCAGACGAAAGCGAATACTTGGAAGAGAACGAATTGCTAGAGACCTTAGCAGGGCAGAGCACAGGATCAATTTTAGTTGTGCAGACAGAAGATGAAATTGCAGCTATCAACATGGCCTCCGGCGCTGCACTTACTGCGGCAAGGGCTTCAACCAGCACATCTGGACCAGGCTTTTCACTGATGGTCGAGGGTTTAGGCTGGGCTGGAAATAATGAGGTTCCCGTTGTAATAACCTTTTATCAGCGCGGAGCACCCGCAACTGGTCTTCCTACAAGACATGGGCAAGCCGAACTTCGGTTTGTAATTCATGCTTCGCACGGAGAATTTCCACGAATTGTCCTTTGTTCCGGTGATCTTGAAGAGTGCTTCTACGATGCTGCGCAAGCCTTTAACTACGCTGAACGCTATCAATTGCCCGTCATACACCTAATAGACAAAGCTTTAGCCAACAGCTCAAAAAGTTTTAAATTATTTGACTTAAACCGGGTTAAGATACAACGCGGTCAACTCTTAAGTGAAGCAGACGTCAGAGGTAAAGAATACAAGCGCTTCCAATTCACAGAATCAGGCGTCTCTCCTAGATTGCCGCTAGGAACTCCAGGAGTAGTTTTTTGGCACGTGGGTGATGAACACGACGAATTTGGACATATTTGTGAAGAGCCAATGAATAGAACACGAATGCTCGATAAAAGGATGAGAAAACTGGAAACCGCCGACCGAGAAATGTCCATTCAAGAAAGAGTTAACCTCTTCGGAGATCCTGATGCAACTACCACGATTGTCAGTTGGGGGTCGCCAAAAGGCGCCATAATAGAAGCGATGGAGAAATTACGGCAAGAAGGCCCAAAAATCAATTTCTTACAAGTGCGCGTACCCCATCCGCTGCCTCAGGAATATATTTCGGAAGTTTTAGGTAAAGCCAAGAAGAAAATTATTGTAGAAGGCAATTATACTGCGCAGCTTGCAGGGATAATTCGAGAAAAAACTGGCATATTAATGGACTTTTTTGTCCTCAAATGGAACGGTCGGCCTATGTCGACGGACGAAGTCTATGAAGCATTAAAGTTGATAACGCAAGACAAAGCACCTAAAAGGCAGGTTTTAACTCATGGCGCTTAAAGCACTGAAACTCACAGATTATCGAACACCTGTTTTCGTTGATTGGTGTCCAGGTTGCGGAAACTTCGGTATACTTTCTGCCGTGCAAATGGCGCTTGTCGACCTTCAACTGCCGCCATCTAAGGTTGCAATTTTTTCCGGAATTGGTTGTCACGGTAAACTTCCCCACTTCGTGAATACTAATGGGGTTCACACATTGCACGGTAGAACATTGCCTTTCGCGATAGGGGCTAAGTTGGCGAATCCAGACCTTGAAGTGATCGCTGCAATGGGTGATGGTGACGGTCTCGGGATAGGTGCAGGGCACTTTGTTAATGCTGGCAGAAGAAATGTAGACATGACCGTATTCATAAACGACAACGGTGTCTACGGCTTAACTAAAGGCCAGGCTTCGCCCACTTTAAAAATAGGATTAAGGACCAAATCTCTTCCAAAACCGAACATAAATGAGGGTATAAACCCCATAGCAATAGCCTTAGCAGCCGGCTACACCTTTATCGCTAGGGGATACGCCTACGACGTCTTTCAATTGAAAGAACTAATCAAGAAAGGAATAAATCACAAAGGCTTAGCCGTGATAATAATTCAACAGCCATGCCCAACATACAATGACATAAATACAAAAGAATGGTATGGGGGCGAAGACAGAATAGATAAACAAACAAACAAACCAATTCCTAGACTATACAAATTAGAAGAAACTGGCTATGACGGAGTAGTGCATAATCCGGAAGAAGCTTTTTCGAAGTATATATCTGCCCTAACAAAAGCTCAAGAATGGGGAGATAGAATTCCAACAGGCATTTTCTATCAAAATGAACTAGTTCCCACCTATCAAATGAGAATTTCTAACCGAATATCTAACTACTTGGAAAATCCTCCTTCAAAACAATCCATAAATGATGCAGAAAGCAAACCCGTGACAAATATAAGAAAACTGCTCCAAGAATTAGAAGTTACGGGCTCACCACCCACTTAGGTAAAAGTCAAACGCTAAGTAATTCGGAAACATTCTTAGTGCACGCAGGTAACACTACTATTCTGACTAAGCTGCGTCGATACTAGAAATATCCTTCGATTTAATCTATAATGTGATTAAAGGAACTATTCTTCCTGTTTCCGCTCTAAAACCCGGTCAAGAATACCCTTCAACTTATCATCTTCCTTAGCTAATTCCGACTCCCAACCGTAATGTATCTCAATTTTCGATTTGCGGCCAGTAATTTTCTCTAGATTACGGGTAAAAGCGTCTAGACGTGAATTATCCAGTCGCACACAATCTAACCAATATGTACAATCTTTAATATTGCAAACACTGGTGGTGTAGACATGATATCGATTCTCGCCGATTTTTTTAGCTTTGATTTGAGAAGGGCAAATAGCGCTTTGCGCTGTAAACACTACAGTATCATCTTCCTGGCTTTCATTCATCATCCCGAGAGTTATACTTGCAGCATCACGGATCTCAATCAATGATGCGTCCACTACAAGCTCACCCCGCTTCTTTAATTCCTCAATTTCGCTCATAGTCTCACACTTACAAATTGTATTGTATAGAGGTCAAATGGTATATTATAAATATCGCCTGAAAAAGATCACTAAGGCATCCAAAATTTTGGACGTCTGATATACCCTCCAATTTTTCGAACATTAAAAATTGAGAAATGGTGTAATGGTGTACATATTAAAACCCATATGGCAAGCTTTTTATATGCGGAGCCACCCTTATTTTACTAAGTAAAATAAGTACTTTAAAGAACTGATTTTATAAAGTAAAAGGTACGGAAAATAACTATGAAAGAAGCTTTAGCGAACTACGTAGTAACGAAAAAAAGAACAAAAGCTGGCAAGGTATACGATTCGCCGAGGATATATCTCCCTACTAAGTTGACTAGTGATTCGAATTTTCCATTCAAAGGTGATGTTTTACGTATTCATGTTAAAGTCAAACAAAGGCAGCTTGTAGTAAAGAAAGCGTCAAGGCGTATTCTTCAGAAACTAGGTGAGTTGGAAACAACAGAGGAGGCGATTCCATAATGACGCGTATAATTTATGTTAAAATAATCGATATCTTCAGAGAGATGGAAAATATTGAAGGAAAAGATGAGCCTGTAGTTGTAGAGGATGTAAGTGAGGAAATCATTGTGCTGAATGATCTGGACGATATGGAAGAGAACCAAGGAAAATAGTACTTATTCATTATATTATATAATGCGGAATTAATCGGCATATAATTGCCCAATAAAATCTTAACTTTAACTATTACTCAACCATTCTTATCTTAGCCGATGTTCATAACCGCTCTCAGAGGTATAAAGAATTAACATCTGCTCCAATTCCCTAAGAAAATTGCTACTAACATGCCACGCATTTTCTCTCTTTTCAATTAGCCCTGCACCAACTAATCCGTGGATCATGTTATAAAATTGTCCAACACTCAAGTTTCGTTTTTTTATCCACTCCTTCCAATAAGCAATAGGCATACCGGATGGCTCATTCTTCTTCATCTCACTCCAGAAAATATGAGCCTCACCTGCTAAAAGTTCGCTTTTCCAAAATATTCTACGGAAAAGATCATCGATTGAAGCGGGTACGCTGCCTGCCTTAAATAATATGGTTGTTCGCTGCTTCGGTGGTCTCCGGAAGGCCCTTCTAGGCATAATATCACAATTCTTACTTATTACTAATGAAATAGCTTAAATGTTTTTCCATTTGGCTATAAACGCTAATGAGACGGGCTTTTCAACTTAGGCCTTGCGACATCGGCCCCATTTGCTACAAGACCCCACTATTAGTGTTTATTAAGAATAGAAAAGCCTTTAATCGACGCTTAGATTTAGTAGGCATTCTAGATGATTACGAATAAATTATCTAAAGTTAGCATTAGTGTTATTCAAGAATAAGCATTCGAAAAATTGGAGACATGGCTATAAATCCAATTTTTTGGACACTGCTTAAGCGAAATTTTTCAGCCGAAAAATGCTTTCCAGAGCCCATTCTAAGTGTGGCTACGCATTCGAGTAAGGCATTTTCCCACCGCAGAGGGTAGGGGTAAACCTTAGAAATGTATCACTTGTGAACAATTTTCAGCCGATACGCCTTTCATCGACGCTTATCCCGACTTCACCAAACATAACTTTTAACAGATGGTTTCAAAGCAATTGTAATTTATGCGAAGTTATGTCAAAATAAACTTCCGTAAAAACATACTTAGTGCATTACTGTTATTCGTACTACTTGCTTTACAGTTTGGCGGCGGCACATTAACGCTTGCCAGGGCGAAGGGCACGCCTACTAATGGTGCAACGCAAACCGGTCTCATGCCGGCTCCGAATAGCTGTTCATCATCAGCCCCTGGGGATCCTATACCCGGAGCGGTAAGCGTCGGGCAATTATCAGACGGTTCTGTGAACTTTTTAGTTACATTCAGTATTAGAAACGCAGGGCAACTGCAATCTTTGATTAACTCGGGGAAAATCATTTCGGAGGAACAGTTCGAAGCTAACTATGCTCCTACTCAAACAGATTACGATCAGGTCGCATCTTTTTTAACTGAAAATAACATAACCGTAACCCAGACGTGGGCCAATAGACTATTACTAGCTGGCAGCGGTGAAGCCTCTGATGTGGAAAGAGCGTTTAACGCGGAAATAGATCTTTTCCAGCATAATAATGTGACTTTTTACAGTAATTTGGCGGAAGCTAAAATTCCTACCTTAACAGAGCTTGGCGTTGCAAGCGTCGAAATAAGCAACTTCACTGAGCAGCCTGCGATTAAAACCAGCAGTCCTGCTGTTCAACCTTATCAGCAGCAACTGTTGTTTAACCCAACTCCAACCGAGTTAATGGAAGCCTACGGGACTTACAGCGCCATATCAAAAGGGAAGACAGGAGCAGGTGAGACAATAGGTATAGTTGACGCATATGGGGATCCAACTCTTACAAGTGATATAAGCAGCTTTAACAGCTACTACAGCCTCCCCAACCTTAACCTCACTATCATCGGTTCAGTAGGCCGTAACAGTGCTTGGGCAGGTGAGACTGCCTTAGATGTTGAATGGGCGCATGCAATGGCGCCTAATGCCGCAATTATTCTTCAACTCTCTCCAGACAATAGTGGTAACAACCTGATGGAGGCAGTTGAAACGCTACTTAATTCTTCTACTCCACCCAATGTAGTTTCATTGAGTTGGGGAGCTGCAGAAAGTTCAGTGAATCCTTCATCTTATACTAGCATATTTGAATACGCGGCATCAAGAGGCATTCAGGTCTACGCTGCAAGCGGCGACAATGGAGCCTATAATGGAGGAAACAGCCTTTCAGTGAATTATCCCGCATCCGATCCAAATGTAATCGCAGTAGGAGGAACCGATTTGTATACTACCGCAGTAGCAGGGATATACAACGAAACCGGCTGGAGCGATAGCGGCGGCGGTTACTCAACTGTTTTCACTGAGCCAGCGTATCAGTCCGGCGCTAAAATAACGGATCCAACAAGTATGAGAGCTATTCCGGATGTTTCTCTCGATGCAGATCCGGATTCTGGGGTGTATGTCGTTCAGGGCGGTAAATCGAATACATTTGGAGGAACAAGTTTAAGCACCGATCTTATGGCAGCTATTGCTACTGTTGCTTTAAGCGAAAATGTGCGTTTTAACAGCGTCAACTTGTACGGCGTATACAGCTCTTCATCAGAATACAGTGAAACATTTCACGATATTCTAAGCGGAAACAATGGCTATTATAGCTGCGGACTGGGATGGTCTGCGGTCACAGGGTTAGGTTCTATAAACTTTCAGGGTTTTGTCACCTTATCCTCCACAGAGTATGCGCTTAACTTTAGAACGTTGGATTGGTCAGGGAATATTCTTCCATTCTGCATTTTCACCGTAAACGGAAGCAGTGAGCTAAGCGGTCAGAATGGGTGGGCGAACTTTACTCTCCCTAGTGGTACGTATTTTGTTACAGTAAATTGGCAGGGAACGGTTGTTAATCAAACGTCTATACAGGTTAAGGCCTCTAATTTAACTGTGGACGTTAAATGTCATGTTTGGAGTTTAACTGTTAACGCAGAGGATAATGACGGCGCTCTTCTGCAGCCTAACAACATGCAGATTTATGTCACTTTTCCAAACGGTACACATGTAAATCCAAATAATGTTAACACTGAAACTTGGCTGGTTCAGAATGGCACATACTATTTCGCTGTTAAATGGCAGGGTAATTGGGTCGGTCAGAATCAATCGGTAGCGTTAGACACAACCACTGCAACCCAAAATCTGGTATGCAACGTTTATTCGCTTTCTTTCACATTCAAAGATTCGACTCGCGCATTACTCTACACGAATCCAGTGCTAATTCAAATGCAAGCCCCTAATGGTACATTATTAACTTTAAACAAATACTCTATCCCACAAGCTCAGAATGGAAGTTACACCATTACAAAAATAATCTGGAACGATGTGGATGTTGTTCCATCACCTAATCCATCAATTTCACTGACAAGTGACAGCAACTTCACAATAAACTGTTTAGTTTACAATCTTAAGGTTAAAGTTACAGATTTGTACGGGCTCCCAGTGTCAGGCGTCCGGGTGACAGCTGTTTTGTCTAATGGAACCGCAGTCGCCGCCCAGTCAGGTTCGGGAGGGATCTCAGTTTTTACGCAGGTTCCTCAAGGAACATTCACTGGTTCTGTATCATACTTACTTCAGACATCTTCAATATCCGGCAATGCTGCTCAGGCCTCCACCACGCCTGTTTCAGCTAAAATATACATTTCTCTAAACGTCATCTTATCAATAATAATTGTTATAGTTTGCATCGTTGCCTTTGTATTCTGGAGACGCAGACGAAAAGCTCAAATTCCTCCAGAAGCACCTACACAACCCTCCACATTTTTGGAGGCGGGGAAAGAGGCCCAGCCGCCAGCCCCTGCCATAATATTGACGCTTAAGACTGGGAGGTTCTGCGGAAACTGCGGGGTACAGCTTCAAGAGGGAGTTAAATTCTGCGGGAACTGCGGTGCTCCTGTAATAAGCCTATATCCAACAACGTCTCAGCAAGTTACTCCTTCTGCGTCTTCTCCAATACCTGTACCATCAGCATTAACCAAGGCTTTCTGCGTTTATTGTGGAAGCGAGATAGAGCCCAAATTTAAGTTCTGCCCCTACTGTGGAGCAAAGCAACCCTAACATTAATTCGATTACTGCGGTTTACCTGAATGGACTAATGTTTTTTGCTGAAGAAAATAATTCAGTGTAAATAGCTTGTTTCAATCATAGCCCAGCTCATCAAGGTCTTGTTTGGGTAGTGTCTCCTTTTAAAAATATAGTTTTTAAGACAAGTCTTATATTCTAAGGAAAGTCACTTATGAAACGTAGCGAAATTTATGAAAACAAGTGAGTCAGTTTCAATAGTTGCAATTGCCTTGATCATTGTCGGCGCCTTCCTATGCGGTCTGGGTCCAGAAGTCAGGCAACAAGCGTCCACAGTCGCCTATCAAATGGGGATACAAGCGCCTCAGACTGTAATCAGGAATGTAACTGTCGAAGTTTTTCCGGATATTGAACCTGGAACCAACGCCACAACTAATTTCCCAAAATATAAGGGCTATGATAGTTACGAGTTCTATCTTTATCAGTACATAGGGACATACGGATACAATGTCACTGTATACGTCAATACTTTGCGCTTGGACACTACTAATTTTCCACAAGCGAGTATGGAAATATGGGTTATTTCCCCAGCTGATAGTGATAATTGGTATATTAAACAAATTGATGGTTTGACAGCAAGCTACCCAGTTTTCTATCATGGCACGGTAAGCGAGGGGGGAAGCTTCAGCTTCATTCCGCCATACGATGGATATTACCTCCTTATCGGCAAAGACCCTAGCTCAACAGCTTCTAGTTTTGCAGATTTTTCAGTAGAGGAAACGTACAATGTAGCCACAACTCAATATATTACGCAGATGGAGACTCTATATCGTACAGATTATACGCAGGTTACCCGCTACACTCGGATGCTTGATGGAGTCATAATTATCATTGTAGGTGTCGTATTAATCGGAGTCAGCGTAACATTTGAACGAAGAAGAAAAGTTCCTACATCTCCACCTCAGCCTCCGCTAACTGGCGAGGTGAAAGTCTGTCCTACCTGCGGAAATCCGTTGACTTTCGTGCAGCAGTATAACCGCTGGTACTGCACTAACTGCAAGAAGTATACCTGACCTCTTTTCGTAAATGCTTCTCCAAAAAAGTCTACATGGTTATTCGCTAAACCTTGATACTTTGAAGAAGACTTGTAGTTCTAATATCCCATTAACCCTAATTATGAATTCGGCTGATTTTACTGAGCAAATAGGAGTAAGCCTGCTTCTGTATAATTGATTCTAGAGAGTTACGTAGCCGCTTATATCATTTCGTTAGCTTTCTGACTGCATTTTGGTCATTTTTCTTTCTCTTAGTATTTTTCCATCTCTCATTTCCAGTATTCTATCCGCCATGTCTGCTACAATTGGGTCGTGGGTTACAACCATTACGGTTACTCCTTCATTTTTAGCCATCTCTCGTAAGGCGCCTACCACTTCCGTGCCCGTTTTAGTGTCTAAATCGCCAGTAGGCTCGTCTGCGAGGATTATTGACGGCTTATTCGCAAGGGCTCTAGCTATTGCTACGCGTTGTTGTTCCCCGCCGCTAAGTTCATCTGGTCTGTGGTTAGCCCTGTCAACTAGTCCCACTACTTTTAGTAGTTGTTTGGCTCTTTCTTCTCTCTCATTCTTAGGCATTCCTGCTATTAGCATTGGGAGTTCGACGTTTTCGAAGGCTGTTAGGACGGGAATTAGGTTATAGAACTGGAAAATGAAACCTATTTTTGTTCTTCTAATGCTGGTCAGCTCTCTATCACTCAGCTTTGATAAATCCTCATCACCCACGTAGACGCTGCCTTTTGATGGGCGGTCAAGTGCACCTATTAGATTTAGGAGGGTTGTTTTGCCTGAGCCTGAGGGGCCCATCACTGCAACGAATTCTCCTTTCTTTAAATTGATCGTTACGCCTCGAAGTGCGTTGACGTTGACTTCTCCGAGCTGATAGTTTTTCTCTAAATCGACTGCGGCTACTACTTTTTCTTCAGACATGCTTGTTGCCTCAGCCTTTGTATCTTAATGCTTCAATTATACTTAATTTAATGGCTTCGTACGCTGGGTACGCGACTCCGCAGATTGAAACTGCCACGGCTAAGATTAATGCATCTATGAATATGCCTGGTGTGACTGTGAACGGGATTGGGAATCCTAACGTCTGCATTAATATGGCGATGCCGTTGAACAGAACGACTCCCCCTAATGCGCCTATAATGAAGCCTATAATTCCTAGCACCAGTGCTTCTCCTCCGATTAAAGTGAAGACTTCTCGGTTGTTCATTCCTTGTGATTTAAGTATGGCTATTTCACGTCTTCTACCGCTTACGTTCATAATCATTATAATAGCCATTCCAAGCGTCGCTATTAGTATGGAAAATAATACGATGCCGTAGAAGATGGCGATTATTCTATTAATTTGACTTGAGACCTGTGATAATACATCATCTAACGTGACTATGCCGTTCGATGTAAAGTAGTTACCGTATTCGCTGAGAATATTGTTTTTGACGTCGGTGCGGCTGTAGCCTTTTTTTACGCTTATGAAGAAGAGTGTTGCTGTTTGAGGGCGTTTCCATGTTTCATTTATTGTGTTGAAGGAAACGTAAACGGTTCGTGAAAGCGACACCTGTCCTGTGTTAACGAATTGTAGTGCAGCTTCTTCCAGTATGCCGACAAGCTTTAGTTGAACCCAGCGGTTGGTACTTATCTGAATTCCGAAGGTGTTTCCGACGGTTACCCCTAAATCTTCGGCGAGTGAGGTCGGAAGCAGCGCGGTTCCATTTTCATCAAGCTCAGCTGTTACGTTGCTATAGGAGGAGCTAATTTTAATCGGTGAAATTTCATGGTATGAGTCGGGGTCGATGGCTATTACTCCTACGGTTCCCGCTAAAATTTTGGTGCTGTTACGTACCTGTGTGCTGGGGATGATGTATATTGGTGTGGTGAGGTTGACGCCTTGAATTTTAGACAGGTTGTTTTCTCCGAAGGAAGCTGGAAGAGTTATTTTTGGGGCAGCAAATATGTCTGCGCCGAATAAATTGTGGACAACATTGTTTAATCCCGGGGAGATGACTGCGCCGACGCTGCCCATGCCGACGACGAATGAGAGGCTTAAAGCGATCAAGGTAAAGCATGCTGTATTAAGCATAAGGTTTCTGCCTATGTTTCTGGATATGAGTTTCCCAGACTTTTTAGAGAACAGTGTTAAGACATGTTCAATGACTTTGGCTCCGCTTCTAAGGAAGCCTGCGGTAACCAGAACTAAACCAATAATTGTGAAGATGTCTGTTGCTACTTCGACAAGCCGTTGCTGGCTTTGTATAGATGCGGATAAACCTGCGTTTGTCTGGTGAAGCACGTATTGGCCGAAAAGTATGCTGCCGGCGATTATCAGTAATCCGATGAGGATAAGCTTTAGAGCGGTTCTAGGTTTTCCAGGAGGTCTCATGGACGGCCTTAATGCTCTGATCACGTTTACTCTAATGGCTAGAAGGGACGGTACAGTTCCGCCGATTATTACCGTTACAAGGCCAGCGATTATACCGACTGTGAAGTTTGAGATTAAACTTTGCGAGGTAACTGAGAACGGTAGTGAAACATTAAATATGTGTGAGGCGAACCCTAAGAAAAATTGAGCTAAAAATACGCCAGCAGCCAAACCTAAGCCTATGCCTAAAACGCCTAAAACTAAGCTTTCGGAAAAGAACATCCAAAATATCTGGCCTGTCGAAGCACCTATGGATCTGAGGACTCCGATTTCGTAAGTCCTCTCGTTAACGTTAAGGTAAATAGCTATTATTACAACGCCTATTGCAACAACCATAGAAGTTAAGGCAGCCAGGTTTAATCCGCCTTCGAACGCGGTACTGGTTTGGCTAATTGTTTGTAGAGAAGTTTCTTTCGGGAACGAGACTACGTATCCCGGTCCGAGAATCTGCTCAATCTTAGTTCCAATGTTGCTGAGAAGAGTTTGATTTGTGGAATCTGAGATTTTAATCATGATGCTGTTAATTTGGTCCGTGTAATTCAGCATGGTTTGAGATTTAAGTAGATCCATGAAAACTTCGTTTGTAGTCTGGCTCCCTGCACCAAACCCGAGTCGTCTTTCGACTACGCTTGGATGGTAAATGCCTACGATGTTGAAAGTGTAATTAGAAATCCTCGTAGACTTGGATATGAGGCTTCCATTAAAGGCGTACAGCTGCGTAATTTTAGTTATATGGATAGTTATGTTTTCCCCTATGTTTAGACCAAGGGTGTCACTTACAATTATGTCTGAACTGTTCACTCCGAGGTTTCTCTGTCCAGTGATATTGGTTAAATCCTCTTCGTGAAGCAGATAATCTGAAGTTGTGTTCAATCCGTTTATCGCTAGATTCTGCGTATATCCTGATGCATTATTAGCCGTAATTGTGACATCAGTTATCTGCAGCCCACTCTGCAAGGTAAACGCGGTAATGCTAAGTCTGCCTGCAACGTTGGAGACGCCTTTTATGTTGGCTGAGACGATATTCTGGAATCCCTGTTCGCTGAATGCTCCAGAAGTTGAGTTGGTGACCAAAACGTCGACATCACCGGTGGCCTGTACAATCAATTTGCCGAACTCATTTATGGCGCTATTAGCAGCTATGTTAACACCTATTAACAATGCGATGCTTATGATTATCGCGCCAACAGTTAGGGAGTTTCTAAGCTTCCTCCTAGGTACATTCCTAAGTGCGATCCTAGTGAAAGACAAACATAATCAGCTTCCAATTTTTCTTAATCGCAGAAGCAATATATAGGATTTAAAAAAAATCTTTAAAAGAATTAGTTAAGAAACCATTTTTCGTTTTGCATGCATATTTTCATCTTTTCTCAAGAAAGCGGATGATGTCTTTGACGGAAGGATGTTTACCATATGGATTTGAAATGTAAACGGCGGAGGCGGCATTCGCAAAAATTAGACGTTGTT
>CAYYPV010000064.1:0-28254 GCA_964473665.1 uncultured Candidatus Bathyarchaeia archaeon | reverse complement strand
TATGCTATTTTAGGATTCGCAGCTAAACCTCTTTTCTCAAGATCACGGGGTGCATAAACCCCAAGGTTGGGGTCAAACCCGCCTAGTTTCTTTAGGAAGCTCTTTCGGCAGAGAGTATCGTAGATCACGGCATCTTCAGCGTCGTAATCGTGGTCGTAACCATACCTGAAAGCGGAACCGTAATAATAAAAATCGTAAAAGAACTGAACCTTCTCCCGAAAACTTAGCTTTCTTAATGTCGGTACTGCTTTCACGTGTACGACTTCAACTTTTGGGTCTTTAAACTGCTCCGCAGCTATGCTCAAATAATGGACGTCAGTTATGATGAAATCGGCGTCGAGGAGATAAATTATTTCACCGTTTGAAGCATCCAACCCGATATTTCTTGCGTAGGCTGGCCCTTTGCGAGGTGTTTCAGAAATTAGCCTAATATTCTTATGCGCTTCCGCATATTCCTTCACTATATTCACAGTTTTATCCGTTGAGCCCCCGTCAACAACAATTATCTCATAGTCCCCATAGTCCTGAGCTAGAACGGAGTCGAGACATTTAGAAATTACTTCTCCTTCATTATATGCGGGAATAATCACTGAGATTTTCATGCTATATGTCATAATACTTATTCTAACTCTCTTAGTTTATGCACAATTTAAATAAACCTAATACATTCCTAGTAAAGCTTTTTAATCATTTGAGGATATCAATGAAATATCTAATGAGGAATCGTCATGAATAAACTTGTCACTCGACTGGGGGCCGCGATAATCCTTATATTCGCCTTTTGTATGCTTGGAACCCTTATTGGTAGTACTGTTGGATTTTATTTCCCAGTTCCAGGGCGTTATTCGTTTGTCCTAATAATAATAGGAGTTATCGTGGGTTTAGTTGGAAATCAAATGAAAGGTTAATGAATTTATCGATCTCTAATTCTATATCATAACTCAAAAAAATAAACACACTTTATCTAAAGAGCATCTCAAAAATTTTAGGATGTCTAATTGGCCAATCTGGCTGCTTGTTTAAAGTGTACGTTAAGCAGTGCTGTAGAGAGCTAGTTAAAGTGTAATAAAAGATACCAAAAATTAATGTTCCACTTTATATGTACCTATGCCCAGAAGGAGAAGAAAACAATGGGGCAGAATAAAGTAAAAATCCCCGTGTGTTCACCCAAAATTGGAGAAGGCGAAGTTCAGAAAGTAACTGAATGCTTACGCTCAACTTGGGTAAGTGGAATCAGCGAATACGTAGATAAATTCGAGGAAAAATTTTCCAAATATTGTGGTTGTAAATATGGCGTCGCGACTAACAGTTGCACAACTGCCTTACACCTTGCTCTAGTGACATTAGGCATTGGCAAGAAAGACGAAGTCATAGTACCAACATTGACTATGATTGCTAACGTAAATGCTATTACTTATACTGGAGCAAAACCAGTTCTTGTTGATAGTGAATTTCGTACGTGGAACATCGACGTATCTAAAATCGATAAGAAAATTTCCAATAATACAAAGGTCATTATGCCTGTTCATACCTACGGTCATCCTGTTGATATGGATCCCGTACTTGAACTGTGCAAAAAAAATGATTTATATGTGGTTGAAGATGCTGCAGAGGCACATGGAGCAGTGTACAAAGGTAAAAAAACAGGAGGAATTGGAGTTATGGGTTGTTTCAGCTTCTACGGCAATAAAATCATTACTACAGGTGAGGGGGGAATGATTGTCACTAACAATGAAGAGTTTGCTGAAAAGGCTCGATGGCTACGCGCTCACGCTTTCAGTAAAGAAGGCAGGCACTTCTACCATGAAGCATTAGGCTACGGTTACCGTATGTCGGGTTTGCAAGCAGCTCTTGGTTTAGCTCAGCTTGAAAATATAAATGAATTTGTATCAGTCCGAAGAAACAACGCTAAGCGGTATAACTATCTTCTTTCCGAACTTGAAGAAAAAATAACACTTCCTCCGGAGGCTCCTTGGGCAAAAAACGTTTACTGGATGTATTCAGTTCTAATTCAGGACAAATTCGGCATATCCCGAGATGAACTCATGAAAAAACTAGAACTTGATGGAATTGAAACGAGAACATTCTTTTATCCAATTCACGCCCAGCCCATTTACGCTAAACAATACCAAGGAGAAAACTTTCCTGTTGCCGATGAACTTTCAATGAAGGGTATAAACCTACCTTCGGGAAACAACTTGACTGCAGACGAGGTAACGTACGTGTGTGAATGCGTAAAAAAATACGCACGGTAAGAGAGCCAAAGAATGCACGCTCATTAAATAGATGGAGAAGGCCCCTTAGTTGTACAGTGCAGGTTTCGTAGGCTTAAACAAGAACTACCCGGTTGAAGGACTGGCTCAATTAGTGGAAAAACTAGTAGGCGTAATAACATCGAAATAAAGATTGAAAGTTCAAGATTGAGGCTGTTAAACGCAAATAGGCTCCGAAGTGATTACTTAAAAGTGCACAAATATACTGAATGAAAACCCGAGGTCAATATTGAGTGAGACTTGAGCATATAACAGAAGTGGTACATGAAAAATGCCGAACGTTGGGCCTATGAAAGACTTTTCTAAGATGGTCAGTATATGAGAAAAATTTTTCAGTCCTATGGAAAATATTATGATATAATCTATTCAGATAAGGACTATGAAAAAGAATGCGACGTTCTAGAGGAAGTTTTTAGAAAGTATTCAAAATTTATGCCTAAGACAATACTCGATTGCGGGTGTGGCACAGGCGGCCACGCGATTCCACTAGCGAAAAGAGGCTATGAGGTAACCGGAGTAGATTTATCAGAAAGTATGATTAAAATTGCCAAAGTAAAAGCGAATAAAAAAAGGACCAATATAGATTTTAAAGTGATGGATTTACGTCAGTTACAGTTAAACAAAAAATTCAACACTGCCATCTGCATGTTTGCAGTGATTGATTATTTAACCGAAAATGAAGATCTTCAGAAGGCTTTTAATGCCGTCAGAAAACATGTCAAGCGAAACGGTTTATTTATATTTGATTTCTGGTATGGGCCAGCGGTTTTAAAGATAAAACCTTCAACAAGAGTTAAAACTGTTGAAAAAAACGGTTTAAAAGTGATCAGGATAGTAACTTCCGAACTTAACTTCTCCAAACATACTTCAACTTCAAAGTATCATCTAATCGCATCAAAAGAAAACGAAATAATAGATGACATCAACGAAAGCCATATGGTGAGGTTCTTTTTTCCACAAGAAATACGATATTACCTCGAAGAAAATAGTTTCAAGCTCCTAAAAATATCAGAATTCCTTAAATTAAATAAATTGCCAACAGAAAATACATGGAACGCTTTTGCAATAGCTAAAGCTATCTAATCTATTTCTGAAAATTTATTTAATTTCAGGAGATAACTAAGATTAAGCGACGATGGCCCAAGATTGTTATGAGATGTAGGAGAGGCATAAAAAATATGCAGTACAGCGTAAGTTTGGGTCATGTCAACATGGTGAGTCTTATAGCAGTTTTCCCGGCATCTTAATTTCAATGTTAATTTATTAGACGTCGCCAGCGACCTGTGTAAACATATTTTCTAATTTGTTCATAATTATCTCTTTATCGTATTTTAGCGCTTCAACCCTGCATCGCTTAGCTAATTCCATGTATCTTTTTTCGTGTTCTTCCCAGAGGTGTTTAAGCAACTTTATTTCCAGTAAATACTCTGAAATCGTATCTGCATATATTAATGAAGGTATATCCAATGCGAGGTGAGTTGGTAATCTTGTAGTCAAAACAGGAGTCTCGCATAAGGCTGACTCCACAATTGTGAAGCCCCAAGTATCAACTCTTGTTGGAACAATGCTTGCGTGAGAAGTTGAATAAAAGTTAGGCATAAGTTCTTCAGGAACTTCGCCGCCGCTTATTTTTGTTTTTATTCTTAATGCCTTCTCAATTTCTTTAAGCATATCGTATCCTTTTTGCCAAACTTTTCTTGAACAATAAGCTAAAGTGAATTCCCTGTCTTTATTTGAAACTGGTCTATATTTTTTTGAATCTACGAAATTGGGTATGTAATATATTTTCGGGTGATTAATAGGGTAAACGTTTGTCACAGTATGAATAGCGTCAAATTCTCTAAGGTCAAAGTAACTCGTAAATCTGTTAGTAAGATTGGCGATCACAGGAAATATTCCATAACGAGGGTTTGGTGACTTCCAATAGATTTGTGAATGCATTCCTCCTATTTTAGGATGAGATGTTTGAAAATTTAGCCAACTTAAAGGATTATAAGTAACGTAAACAACGTCAGCCTTCACCTTTTTCCTATAATTTTCCGAATAAGGAATTCCTTCCAAAATTTCCTTAGGATTTATTTTTGGTTTCCCGTCAAGTAAAAGGGGTAAGGCATAAATCTCAATTTCGTGCCCACGTTTAACCAATTCTTTCGCGGTAGCGATAATCCATTTTTCGCCGCCACTATAGTAAGATAACGACAGATGGTGGCAGAAACTTATTCTCAAGGTCATCCTCTTATCAGTGGAATTGGAAAGAAGTAGAAGAAAAATATCACGGTTAAAATTAATTGAACGAACATTATCGCTTTAATTTTTTTCTCATCCTTAACCAGACTGCTCCAAACATAAGGTATTCCCAATGCACAAACTGGAATTGTGTAGAGCATATAGTAGTTGAAGTTCGTCCAATGCGGATAAGCGTAAATTCCCAAGATTAAGAATGGTACATATGTTGAGATTATCCAAGATAGCAGAAATGGCCCTGTTTTATCGTCATATTTTGCCCTATTTATCCTGATTATTGCTATGATAACTATTGGAATTAAAAAGTATTCAACGAAAGGAGTTATTTGGCTCACCCAATCGATGGTAATTTGCGAAATTGCCCCTGAAGTTACAACGACGGTTAGATAGTGCGGCGGGTTGAGAGAGTTTCCAATAGGCAGTATCCAATCCCAGGGTGGCCTGTATTGAGCTGCAGAAGTATTGAGGTTGGGTGATAGTGTAGCGAAATAATTTAAAGAAAAGGCTAGATTTTCAATTGGGTTTGTTAATACAATACCTTTTGTGATGCTTTGCGTTATTGTTTGAGTGGTAACGGGGTTACCGTTCTTATCAACTATTTTGTTGATTCCGACGCTCACGTATACTATTGTCCCTGACGTGGGCTTATAGACAATATCGTATATCCATAAACCTCCGCCGCTGATTAAGAGCAGGACCAATAAAAATACAGTTAATTTCTTCTGGTTGAGTTTGTTTTTAAATTCATTAAAAGTTTGATGAGTTATGATATGATAAATAATAACAACGCCTAAAAACAGCAATCCGACTGCATACATCAAAAAAGATATTCCGAATGAAACTGCTGACCAACTGTATTTCTTTATTAAATAAAGGTATATCCCGATTAATCCAAAGCATATACTAGGCATATCAAGAACGAATATTGAACCGTGGATAAAGAAAATCACGTCAAAAGAAAGCATGGCCGTAGCAAATAATGCGTATCTTTCGTTCATAAAATGTTTAGCTATCAAATAAAATGCGTAAAGACTAACTATGCCTGTTAAAACTATTGGAAAACGCCAAGCAAACCAGTAATCCCCGAAAATTTTTATCGAGATCGCTATCATTATTTTAGCTAAAGGATTCTGTTCAGTATTAGCAGGTTGCAACAGCAGAGCCTTCTCCGCCGCGGGAACATAATAAACCTCGTCAAAAATGAAGCCGTCTTGTGGGAATGGTATGACGAAGAGATGTAAGGCTAAGGATAAGAGAAGTAAGTGACTTATTTGAAATTTACTCATTATTGTTGTTAATGGTGAATAGATTTTTGAAAGAGGAGAATTAACTTCATTTTTTATACTCGTAATTTTTCAAACTCCATAATTTTAGCAACTATGAAATTCTTGGTAAGCTAATATTTTTCCGCCAGAATCAAAGGATTGCGACTATTTATGTTAACATCGGTTGCCAAGAATATAACTTACTTTTTTTCTTCTAATAGTTTTACCGTAGCTAATGCTACTCTTATTTCATCATTTATGGCTTTCTGCACTTTATCAGCTAACTCGCCTTTCTTTTCACCATGTTCAAATTCGCCCTTCTTTTTTCCCTTAACCAAATTGCCATCCACAGCCAGAATAGCGCCGGCTCTCATTCCCCGTATATTTGCGATTGTAAATATCCCAGAGCACTCCATTTCAACGGAAAGAACTCCTGCTTGATTCCAAATTTTAACTGGTTCTTCTCCTTCAGCGTAGAATGAGTCACTTGTCCAGACAATTCCTGAGTAGTATCTTACGCCAAGCTTTTGGGCAGCCTCACTTAATGCGGAAGTAACTTCGTAATTTGCAACTGCAGGATACTCTACTGGAGCATAGGCTTTAGTTGTTCCATCGGTTCTCGTTGCAGCGGTGGGTATCACTATGTCTCCACTGTTTATATGCTTCTGTATTGAACCGGTTGTTCCGACTCTTATGAATGTGTTCGCCCCGCTTTTTATAAGCTCTTCAAGAGCTATACATGCTGA
The DNA here is from genome assembly GCA_964473665.1 of uncultured Candidatus Bathyarchaeia archaeon. Classification (GTDB taxonomy): domain Archaea; phylum Thermoproteota; class Bathyarchaeia; order RBG-16-48-13; family CAYPFQ01; genus CAYYPV01. The sequence continues at coordinate 21,726 of CAYYPV010000064.1, read as the reverse complement.
TGGACACCCTATTCCAGTTGAAGTTACAGAGACCGGGATGCCTGAATATTTCCCGGTATAAGTAACGAAACCTCTGTATTGGGCAACTTTGCGGACATCAGTAAAGAGCTCCGCAATTTTGTCAGCCCTCCCTGGATCACCAGGCAGCAAAACATATTCTGCTATATCACCTTTCCCGACGAAAATGTGAGGCTGAATCTTCTTAGACAAACACCAAACACCATATTGAAGGCTTTTGTATTATTATTAAAAACTTTTCAGTGGAATAAATTTTAAGCATCATTTGAAATAATAGGATGGCCTATAAGTCAGCAAGGAAATAAGGAGCGCTTTTAAAAAATAGTTTTGGAGGCATTCAATGAAAGCAGTTATCATGGCTGGCGGTGAAGGGACAAGGCTGAGACCCTTAACTACCACTCGACCTAAGCCCATGGTTCCGGTTGTTAACAGACCCATACTCGAGCATGTGATTAATCTGCTGAAGGAAAATGGCATTGACGAAGTTGTGATTACCCTGCAGTATATTCCAGAAGCGGTTAAGAACTATTTCAGTGATGGATCGCAGTTAGGAATGAAAATAACATATTCTGTGGAAGAAAAGCCGCTTGGAACCGCTGGAAGTGTTAAAAAAGTTGAGAAGAATTTTAAGGACATTTTCTTAGTTATTAGTGGAGATATTATAACTGACATAAAATTAAAGGATGCAGTAAAGTTTCATAAAAAACATGGCGCTGCAGCAACGATAGTTTTAACCCGCGTCTTAAACCCAATTGAGTACGGTATAGTTATAACTGACAACGACGGGAAGATTGAAAAGTTTTTGGAGAAGCCAAGTTGGGGTGAAGTTTTCAGCGATACGATTAATGCGGGAATATACATTCTAGAGCCTGAAGTGCTTAAGTACATAAAGCCAGACGAACCTTTTGACTTCGGTAAACAGCTTTTTCCTTTATTGCTAAAAGAGAAAGAGCCGCTCTACGGGTACGTTGCGGAAGGTTACTGGTGCGATATAGGCAACCCTCAACAGTACGCTGAGGCGAATAGGGATGCATTGTCTGGAAAATTGAGAGTTAAAATTCCGGGTAAGCAAATCGGCGATAAGGTTTGGATCGGCGAAAAAACAGCTTTGGAGAAAGGCGTTGAAATAAGTGGACCAGTACTAATAGGGGATAATTGTAGAATTAGAACTGGAGCAAGAATTTCCGAAAGTATTATCGGAAACAATACAACTGTTGATACAAATACTAGTGTTAAACGATCGGTAGTGTGGCATAACAACTTCATATCTTCCTCAGCAGATTTAGCTGGTTGCATCATATGTGAAAGATGCGAAGTTAAATCGGGAGCGACAATTCTTGAGAATACAATTGTCGGAGACGATTGTTCAATAGGCCAAGGTAGTGTAATACGTCCAATGGTTAAAATTTGGCCTAACAAAATGATTGAGGCAGGATCGATAGTTAGTGTTGACGTAAGATGGGGGATACGTTGGCTGAAAAACCTTTTTGGATCATGGGGAATAACCGCTCTGGCGAATATCGAGATTACTCCTGAGTTTTCTTCGAAGCTTGGCGCTGCCTTCGGGTCCTATTTACCTAAAGGGGCGAAAGTAGTTGTGAGCCGTGATACTCATAACATATCAAGGATGGTTAAAAGAGCCTTAATTTCAGGTTTAAACTCAGTTGGAACAAACGTATTTAATCTACGCGTAGCTCCAACACCGTTGACCAGGTTTTCTGTTAAAAATTTTGGAGCCAACGCAGGAATTTCAGTCAAGATATCACATGTCGACCCTAACTCTGTGAACATACAGTTCTTTGACGGGCAGGGGATAAACATTGATAAGCGTAGCGAGAAGAAGATTGAAGAATTATTCTTTAAGGAAGATTTCCGCAGGGTTTACGTTGATGAAATAGGCGGTATAGTTTACCCGCCGTATACCCCGGAGTTCTACGTTAACAGCGTTTTGAAATCGGTGAACAAATCGAACATTGAAAACGCAAAGATAAGTATAGTAGTGGACTGCATTAACGGTTCAGCTTCGGCACTAATTCCCTTAATTTTCCACGCCCTTGGATGTAAGGTTGTAATGTTAAATGCCAGGATTGAGGAAACAGCAGGACCTGTGTCGTTGGAAGATATGCCAAAAATCCTTTCAACATTGTCAAAGGTAGTGAAAGCCACAGGGTCGGATATAGGCGTAGCCCTTGACAGCGGAGCTGACCGTGCACTACTGGTTGACGAAAATGGAGGCATAATTTCAGGGGACCACGCATTAACCTTACTTGTGAAAACTGTCTTAGAGCAAAAACGAGGAGGAAAAATCGTAGTTCCAGTTACTGCTTCACGCGCAATAGACAACGTTGCAGGTAGTTATGACGGAACAATTATTCGAACCGGTGTAGGAGCTCAACCTCTGCTTGAAACAATAGAAAAAACGAAGGCGGTATTTGGAGGTAACGAGAGTGGAGGCTTTGTCTTTCCAGAATTCCTAATCGGTTACGATGGCGTCGAAACAGCCGTTAAACTAGTTGGAATGATGGTTGAGATGGAAATGACGCTCTCAAGTTTAGCGAGAGATATACCTTCATTCTACATGGCCAAGGAGAGAGTACAGTGCCCTTGGGAATCGCGTGGAAAAGTTATGCGAACAATTTTAAATGAAACCCGGGATCAACAGGTTGACTTAATTGATGGGGTAAAAATTCTCACAGAGGACGGATGGATTCTACTGCTGCCCAAAACAGAAGAACCTATTTTTGAGCTTTATGCAGAAGCGCAATCTAAAGAGACAGCGGAATTGTTAGTCCAAATGTATAGAGAAAAAATAAATGTACTTTGTAAAGATTAGTTTAGCCTAAAATAAATCAGCTGTATCCATAAAGACCGTGGTTAAGAAAGATGGATGAACCTACACTATACGTAGCTATAATTCTCCATATGCATCAGCCTATCTATAATTTGACGGGCAATACAAATGAATCTGAGGTGGCGAGAGAAGTATTCACACAGACAATGCATCCCTACACGTATCCTCCTGAGGTTATTAGAAGGTATGAAGATGCGAGGGTAACGTTCAACTTTACAGGTAGTTTAATTGAGCAGCTGAATGAGTTGGCGAGCGTTAATTTTGATTCTAGATTATCAGGATTATGGGAAAAATATGCTGAAGTCAGAGATATGGGTAGAGCGAATATTACTGGATGCGGTTTTTTTCACCCAATTTTTCCATTAATTCCAGAGGAGGATTTGAGGAAACAGATTGAAATGCATCTTGAAATTTATGAAGATACATTCGGCGGGCGGCCCAGTGGTTTATGGCTTCCAGAACTTGCATTCAGCATGAAGAACATTCCGCTACTGGATGATATGGGCTTTAAGTGGATTATAGTTGATGGACCGCACATAGTTAATGCAAATAAAGATAGAGAAATAACTGAGCTACTTTATCATCCTCACTATGCGAAGTATGATGGGCATAAAATAATTGTGATACCGCGTGATAGAGGAGTAAGTAACGCACAGCAAAGTGGTTACAATCCGATATGGCTGAAAGGCGAAGTAAAGAATAAGATTCAGCCAAAAAATAATGGGGATATGCTTCTGACAGTGGCTACGGACGGTGAAAATGGCTGGTTTAGGCATTCTGGGGAGAACGCTGGTTTCTGGGGATGGTTCTTTGAGCCGTTGCTATACCTATTAAAAAAAGATCCAGATTTCCAGTTCATCAAGTTGACTACAATTGATAAGTACCTCGAGAATTATCCGCCTGTAGATGAAGTGGCCGTGGAGGATGGAAGCTGGAATGCACCGGGAACATTTGATGATGGAAGGTTTCTAAAATGGACTGAAGGAAAAGAAAGGCAAAGAGTTTGGAATGAAATTCTTGAAACTAGTAAGCTTGTTCACAATGCTGATAAAACGATTAAAGAATCAAGTGAAACCTGCCTGAGAGATTTAGCTGAAGCTTGGAGATGGTTGCTTATGGCTGAAAGTAGTGATAACTTCTATTGGGGAGCAGAGGATTGGCTTAACCGTTCAATGATATGCTGCCAACTCGCGAAGAAGCATCTTAGCAGCTGTTAATTTTGCATTGATAAATAAAAAAGTTAATTTGACAGGTAAGCAAGGTAAAAAATGAGACTTAGAATTTATTTTGAAGACGGTAAAATAATTTGAAGACAGCGATCATTTTTCCTAGCTTTAGGATGTTTATGAGTCAAACGCGGACTAAAGATTGGAGCGCACATTGGATACAACATGGGATAGCACTGGCTATTGCTTATGCAAAAAAGAATGGTCTAGCGGTTGATCTAATCGATGTTAGACGGCTTAAAAATTGGGAAGAGTATGAAAAGATTGTATCTGAATATGACGTCCTCTGTTTTAGCGTTAATTCTATTGATTTTCATGCCTATCTAGAGTGCCTCAAACATGCAAAGGAGGTCAATTCAAAGGCAAAGGTCATCGTAGGCGGGATACAGCCTACAGTAAAACTATCTGACTTCATCGAAGATTCTCGAGTAGATTTTATTATTCAAAAAGAAGGCGAGGTTACTCTTGCTAACCTCCTAAACCAAATTAGTTCGGGAAAGAAGGAAATACCACGTATTCAAGTTGGTGAGCCTGTCGAACTAGATAGTATACCTTTTATTGACCGAAACTTATGGGAAAAGGAGTATCCATGGGGACTAGATTTCTCAGGAAAACCGCCTTTTGTGACAATTCTAACAAGCCGTGCATGCCTTAGCAACTGTTTCTTTTGTCAACCATGTGCGAGATTAATGTTTGGAAATGTAGAGAGGAGACGAAGTGTCAATAACGTTATTGGTGAATTTAGGAGCTTGGAGGAGAAATATCATTTTCGCAGCTGGATGATTCATGACGATGGTTTCTTACAGAATTTAGATTGGTGCAAAGATTTTATTAGATTATTTAAGGAGGAATTTGGAAGCCGTCCATTTATTATTCAGTCAAGAGCCGATTACTTAGTGAGATATAAAGAATTATTGCCAGAGCTTCGATCAATCGGGCTTGAATGGGCTATTGTAGGATTTGAGAGTGGAAGCGATAGAGTGCTTAGTTTTTTGAGAAAGGGTACGAGCAGACACATGAATTTAGAGGCGGCTAAGAATCTAAGAAAGAATGATGTGAAGATATTTGCTAACATCATGTTGGGTGTCCCGACAGAAACAAGAGAGGATGTAGATCTAACTATGAGCATGATTCAAGAAATTGATCCAAATTGTCTTTCGGCGAGCACTTTTAGTCCATACCCTGGAAGTTATCTCTATGAATATTGCAAAGAGAGAGACCTCATATTGAATGAGCATGCTACTAGAGACAGAGGAGCGCACAAAATTAAAGGAGTCGATTATGACTACATTGAAAAGAAAATTGACGCATATTGGTATTCGCATGCACCTATGCCTTATTCGCTTATGCCGTATTCTCTTTACAACATTGCTAGGAATGTATACAGAAAAGTACGACTAAACATATGAGCAGACTATGAAATGGCATTGCAAGCCTAAAATATATAAGAGCTTGAATTAAGGGGAAAATAAAATGGTTAAGTTAAGCATTGTAATTCCGAATTTGAATTATGGACGATACTTAAAGCAGTGCCTAGATAGTGTCCTGGCTCAAACCTTCAAGGAATATGAAATAATATTGGTAGACGGGGGGTCTACAGATAATACTTATGAAGTTTTAAAGAATTATCCTATGGTTAAAATTCTAAAAGATATTCCTCCTGCTGGACCAGTTAAGGCCGTGAATAAAGGGATAGAAGTTATGAATGGGGAATATTTTGCTCAATTAAACGCTGATTGCTATTTGCATCCTACTATGTATGAAGAGTGCATAAACATTCTAGAAGAAAACAAAAACTTAGGTATGGTTTACACGAGTTATTACATAATAGACGACATAGGAAAACAATTGGGAATAGCAAAGCAACCATCTAAATTCGATAGGAATTTTCTGCTACGGTATAACTATATTGATTCTACTGGAATGGTGATTAGACGAAATTGTTTTGATAAGGTTGGTAAATTCGATGAAAGATGCCCTTTAACTATGGACTGGATAATGGCGGTCAAAGTAAGTAGATATTTTGGCGTACACTACTTGAATAAACCATTATTCTATTATAGGGTACATTCCGGTCAAATTACACAAAGTCCAAAATTAGGGGAGAATGCCAAGAGAGCCAAAAAAATAATGCGAGAATATTTCGGATTTGATGCTGTCATAGTAGCATATACAATGGATTCGTATAATCGTGCCAAAAACAGAGTGTATAAGTGGTTTAAATGAACGCTTGTGTAATCTTTTGTACCATAAGGCGCAGTAAATCTTTTGGATTGTATGCTAAAAATTTTATAGAATATGGACATAAACCAGATGTAATAATAATTGATGAAGAGGGGGACACTAGAAAACAAATTCTTGACGAGTTTGAAGGATTCAATGTAGAGTTTTACGGTTCGAAAGAAAGAAAACAATGGTTTAAAGAGAATAACGTAGATTCCCATATAGTTCCAGCCAGAACTTCAGATGTAATTGGTTTTAGTCTTCTAATCGCATATCCAAGAGAATATGATATGTTATTGTTCATAGATGATGACACTTACCCGTTGCAGAGTAATGATTTTTTAGGTGAACATTGGAAGAATTTAACCACTCGAGAATTGAAAACACGATTCTCCTCAAATAGATGGGTTAATCCTCATCCTAGAGAATATCCCCGAGGTTATCCATATGGTCTTAGATATTCCGATGCCTATAGAGAAGAAGGGCATAAAATAGGGTCGGTCTTGAACATGGGACTTTGGGAAAAGATTCCCGACTTGAATGCTCTTGATTACCTTTATAATGGCTCTGTAGAAGGATTATTCGAGGATTCTCAACATATTTCTTCTATTTCGTATATTCTTGGAAATGGCAATTATATGCCTATATCGAGAATGAATATGGGATTTTTACCGAAGATAATACCGGCGTTCTATCAGTTTACAGGCGAGGAATATGGAGTGGGAAGATATGGCGATGTGTTTAGTGGATTGTTTCTAGAAAAAATAGCAAGTCACCTGGGAGATAATTTATCTTTTGGTCAACCAATATGCACTCACGACAAGAGACCTAGGGATGTATTTAGAGACATTAAACTTGAAATAGAAAGCATCAAACTCAACGAGAAACTATGGTTGATATTAGATCAGATAGAGCTATCAGGAGACTCTTATTCATCATGCTATGAAAATTTATCAAATGGCTTGCTTAAATATAAGAATGAGTTTCATTTGCCAGATTTTATAAATTATCTAGCTGGAAAAATGAAAGAATGGATACAAATAGTTGAAGGACGAACATGATGCTCGCCTCATTAGAGTAGGAAATAACGCATATAAAATGAGCTTGAAATGCGCGAAAAAGGTTAATGAGACCGTAAAGATGTGTTAAGTTGGTTTCCATGAAGAAGTATTATATTCCTCGAGAATTTTTTGGTAGAAGTTTTTCGTTCTATCGCTGATCTTGTCCCAACTGTACGTCTCTAAGGCTTTTTGATAAGCATTTAATTGAATCCATTTAGCGTATGCGGTGTCAAGTAAAACTCGGGTTATACCCCAAGCCAATGAGCTGGGATTGTTTGGGTATATTTTTACTCCTGTTTTGTCGTGTTCCACTATCTCGGATAGGCCGCCTACGTCCGAGACGACTACCGGCACCTGCGCAGCCATAGCTTCAAGCGCAGTAATCCCGAAAGGCTCATAAAGACTGGGGACGACGCACACGTCAGCGCATTTGTAAAGGGAGTGTAAGCTTTGTTCGTCAAGGAAACCTGCAAAAAGCACTTTATGGCTTAAGCCCATGCTTCGAACTTGCCCCTGAAGGGCATCTTTCATATATCCTTCGCCGACTATCACAAATTTCGCGTTGACTTTAGCCAAAACTCCTGGGATAGAATTAATTAAAACGTGGACGCCTTTTTCATGTACAAGCCTGCCTACGAATAGAACCAGCTTCTCCTCAGGCAAAGCGTACTTGCTTCTGAGTTGAGTTTTATCAAAATCGTTATCGAAGATACTAACATCAACTCCGTTGGGTATTACTTCAATTTTTTCTCTAGGTAAACCAAAGGCCCAACTTAAATGCGAAGCCATGTAGTTGCTGCAGCAGAGCACTTTCCAAGCTTCATGAGCTAGCCACACTTCTGTTTCATGAATCATTCTTTGATACGTTGTGTGCAGGCCATTCCTCCTTCCAATCTCTGTTGAGTGAAATGTGACTACTAGGGGGATTCTAAAAATGTGTTTTAACCCTATAACTGCATCAGCCACAAGCCAGTCATGCGCATGAATTAAGTTAATACTACCGTGGGTATTGCTTATAATTTCTGCAGCTTCCTTCTGCATATTTATATTCATCAAGTAAATCCACGATGCGAAATCAGGTGAAGGGTTTTTATACGAGTCTACACGGAAAACATGTGTTCCATCTATCTCCTCACGACTTAATGTGCCTGGAAAATCGCAGGTGACTACGTATGTGTCAACTTCTCTATGTGACAGCGCCCGCGACAAATTGTAGACGTGGGGAGCTATACCGCCAACTATCCGCGGAGGGTACTCCCAAGAGAGCATCGCCACGCTTAATAATTCACTTTTAGCCAATTAACTCACTTGACAAAATAATTGATAAAAAAGATAAGCCCTTAAGGGTTATGGATTAGTCGACTAAGAAACATTATTATTTCTAAATTTTTGCTATTAAACCTATTTTAGATTAATAGCATTCTTCTTCCACATCTTCACTTTCTCGCCTTTACTGCTGAAAGAAGTCGTATAAAAAATTCTACTTACGACAAAAAGAACATTAATCCATATCAGAGTATAATGCAGCAATAACCCTTTTCAAATAAGTGTATCTAACTCTTCAAAATAGACCATTTGTCTATAATTTTGTTAACGAAACAAAATTCAATAAAAAACTTTTTATTTAGATTGACAACAAAAAAAATTGATAAGAAATGCCTAAACATACTTAACTGTAAATTAAACCAAAAAATTAAAACTTGATGAAAAATGAATAAAAAATTAGGTGTTCTATTAATTTCTTGCCTTATATTAGTAGGTATATCTAGTTTATCTACTCCAATTAAGGAAATAAAAGCCTGCACTTCAGAATCATCTCCCCCCACATCTTATATTTATGCTATGGGCTCTGATGGACCAGTAGCAACTCTTTATAAAATTGATTTGTCCACGTTTAACAATGTTTCCACGCTTTACTTTCCTAACAGTCAGGTGGGGGATAATTTAGCTACCTATGGAAATTATATATATGCGGATACATTGGATGTTCCCTCTCAAATTTACAAAATTGCTTTAAACAGTTTTTCAGAAGTTTCAGAGATTACGCTTGCACCTGGTCAAGGCGACGGAAACTACATGGTTGCGTATAATGGCTCTTTATATGTTGGACTTGGGACTGACCCTACGAGTGAACCTTTTGCGGCAATAGTTAAGGTTGACTTATCTACATTCACAGAAACTGCTGTGTTACCATTAGAAAAAGGTACAGGCTCTTGGTCAGATTTGATTGTTTATAATGGTTATTTATACGCTGCCGATGTTAATTTTAGTGCGCCGTATGATACATCTTATCTGTATAAGATTAATTTATCAACATTCACAATCAGTTCGGTTTTAACTTTACCTGAAGGATATCTCGGCTTTATGAGCATGAAACTTGACGGCCATTACTTATACGCTAGTAATGAGGGAAATGACACATTTTTCTTACCTGGACCTAGCGTCATTGATGGTATTGTTAAAATTGATTTAAACACGTTCAGCGTAGTCAATTATTGCCCGTTAAGGATAAATGCTGTAGGAGAAATTGAAATTGTTGGCAATTATCTTTACGATGCTAGTACCTCAGGAGAAATTGATAAAGTCTATTTGCCCACCTTTACAGACGTTTCAACCATCTTTGTAGGCGTTGACAACTTTATAAGTTCAGCCGTGGCTGGGAACGATCTTTATTTAGGCGCCGGCCTTCCAGGAAGAGTAGACAAGGTAGACTTATCTACCTTTACGAATGTTTCAGAATCAGCTGTGGTTTCTACCCCAGCAGATGTTACTACTGGTTATATTTCCCAGCTTCTTTATATTCCAAGTGTTTCCTCTACGCCATACACACCTATCAGCCCACCTTGTCCATGGGCACCTGTCAGCCCACCCAAAAAATGGGGTTGGGGTTTTTGCGGTTTTAGTTGGAAAAGTCATCCTAATTGTCATTGAGAAGCCTGTACGCATCACTAACATTCCTTAAAATACCGCAACCTTTGATCCATAGCGCTTAGTTTACTCAATTTTCACACGTGGAAGACAACTGCGATAGGCTACGATTATGCTATCAATCCATTTGGATGAGTCTGGGTTGACCGCCTCTATTTTTTCAGGTGGTACTTTGTAAATCCTTTCAACCTCATCTTTCATCCAATCAGATTTCACGATTATTCTCTCAGATTCATAGGCACCTAACCACTCAATGCTTTTTATTGCAAGATTAAAAGGTGCATTCGCCCCGTGCGCTCTATGATCCTCAAGACTATGAATGGAGAAAATAAATGGAGTGTTAAAGGCTTTTTTTAGAGTGACCGCGGCTGGAACATAATGCCAGTCATGCACATCTATTAAGTCTATTTGATGTTCGGTTGAATAATAAATGTTGGCTGCAACCCGTTCAAATTCTTGATTTAAAGTTAAATCCCAAGATAGTACGCTTATTTGATTTTTAATTGGATTTGGCACTCTGTAAGCTTTAATGCCGTCGACTCCTTCATTGTAGCTCAATGCGAAATCGTGATATGTAATTACGTAGACATCAAGTTCTTTTTTTACAAGTTCAATGGCGAGCTTATTTACGTAATGAGCTAGTTCTCCCACATTCCTCGGAGGAAACTCCCAGCTGAGAAGTATGATCCGCAAATAGGTTCAACCATTTTTGTATTTATGGTAAAATTGCTTAATAGATTTTAAGGGAATTATTTGTTGAAATATAGAAAACGAGAGAAGAGGCTATATAAAACGACATTAACAAGGTCATAAATCTACATCTCAGCCTAAATAAATTATCATTCTAAGTGAATAACGAGCAAACTTTGATTATTCCTGTTCCTGTAAGATAGTATCGTTTGTTTCCCTCTTGATCCGTGAAGCTCTTTGTGTATCCCTCACTTTCCTGTTTACCTAGTATGCTGTCTATCTGGCCTGCATCTACTTGGAGAATACTTGCAAGTTCACCTGTTTTCTTAGCTTTTTCAGGATTTATCGCGCACAGGTTGTGCAGGATTAACAACAACCTTTCGGATAGTGGTAAGTGCTCTTCGCTCAATTTAGAGGTCACCCTTTGTACTATACCGTATTTAATCATATCTAATAAGATTGATAAGATTAATTGTTATTTTGAAGCATTATGATAAGGCAAGATTAGGCTGTTAAGAGTTTGTTTAAAATGAGTTCAACAAAATCGAGCGTTCTTATGCTCTCTTGGGAGTACCCCCCGCGAGTAGTTGGAGGAATATCTTCGCACGTCTACGATTTATCTAGGGCATTAACTAGGAGAGGCGTTAATGTGCATGTTGTAACCTGCGATTTTCCTGACGCACCAGATTATGAGGAGGCAGATGGAGTTCACGTATATCGTTTTGATTCATATAATATTCCCGCTTACGATTTCTTGTCATGGGTTTTCGCTATGAATAAAAGCATGCTTCAACGTGCAACTGACGTAATGGATGCCAATGACGGCAGGATCGATTTAATTCATGCACACGACTGGCTTGTAGCTCAAGCGGCTTTTGAACTAAAAGACCGCTACGAAAAACCTCTAGTATCAACTATTCACTCAACTGAGGCGGGAAGAAGAGGGGGAATTCGAAGTGACTATGAACGAACTATAAATGAAATTGAAAAGCAGCTTGTACAACAGAGTTGGAAAGTGCTATGCTGCAGCAACTACATGGCGGATCAAGTTTCCAAAACATTTGGTGCAGATAGAAGTAGGGTGAATGTTATCAGAAATGGCGTTGATACTTCTAGATTCGATGTAAAAATTAATTATGAGTTAGTTAAGCAGAGGTATGCTTTGCCTAATGAAAAGCTGATTCTATTCGTAGGCAGGCTTGTACACGAAAAAGGAGTCCACGTTTTAATAGGCGCTGTCCCAAAGGTGCTTGCGACCTATACGAATGTGAAGTTTGTGATAGTCGGCGAAGGAGGGATGAAGGAATCACTACTTTCGGAGACATGGAATTTCGGTGTTTCACACAAAGTTTTCTTCACAGGTTTTGTCGATAGGAAAACTCTGATAACTCTTTACAAAGTAAGCGATTTAGCAGTTTTTCCAAGTCTTTATGAGCCTTTCGGGATTACTGCGCTTGAAGCTATGGCTGCGCAGGTGCCGGTAGTCGTCTCGGACGTAGGCGGCCTATCCGAGATAGTGGAACACGACAAAACAGGAGTAAAAATATACCCAAACAATTCTGATTCCCTTGCGTGGGGAGTAGTTAAAGTATTAACTAATCCTAATTATGCGGATAGTTTAAGGCAGAATGCGTACCGGAAAATTGTTGAGGAATATAATTGGGATAAAATCGCAGGTGAAGTGGTAGAAATTTACCGCCAAACATTAGCATTAGCTCCGCCTAAACCAGTTGAAATGCCTAAAATCCAATTTCCTCTACAGAAATTTGAGAAATATACTTCAGAGTTTAGAGCTCTTCTTTACATGCACAGTATTGGTGCCGTTCGCAGAGAAACAGCAATTTCAATCGGAGATATTGTGAAAGTTTTAGATGTGAATTACGCTAAATTGCGTAGATTACTTTCGATGCTAATAATTTTAGGGTACGTTTTATCGTTTAAAGACAATAGAGGCAGAATGAGATATTACTTAACAGGAACAGGAATAATTAAGGTATGTTCACTTTTCTCTTGATCATTAAAAGTAATGTGCTACGTCAACTTTCTTACGTATTTCTATGAATCTTTCATTTGCAGTTTGAATTATTTTTTCTCTAAGTTCTTCGCCAGCGAATTTGGATTTACTTATTATACTGAATTGTTCAGCGAGCGTTTCGTCAAGCAGTGAAAGGCTAGCCCATTTTTCAAAGTCATTATGGTTATTGTGAAATGCTATAGATTTAATATCGATCTTCCTAACAACGTCAATAAAACCCTTCAAACTCCACGCCTTTATTCCAGTGAACTTTTGTTCACCTTGACCAGTATGAAAGAGAAATGGCTCATTCGCCGCTACGGTGAACAGCCTTAACCTTATCTCAAAGTCGGATATAGCGCTTTGGCAGGTGACAAATGCGTCCATAGGGTTTCCGTATGGGCTGAAGTATGAGTGAACTTCCCCCGGGGTGCCGCCTGCGGTGAACATGTAGTAAAGATGATCGCTTACTAGAAAATATCTCCAAAGTCGAATAAATTCGGGGTCTCCTGATTCTTTAACTAGAGGTTCAAGTTCTCGTGTAGTAGTGTAGTATGCCCATTGCATAGTGTTTCCAAGCCAACAACTTGCATCCCGCTCTAAATCCGCCCATGAAACAGTTCCGCCTAATTCAGGTACATCTATTTCACCTACAACATTATGCTTACTTAGAACCTCTGACGGCGTTGACATTTGGAGATGATCCCACTTAAGAATTTCAACTGGCAGATACCTTAGGAATTCATGTATTCCAGTTTCAGGCCAGTGATGTTCACCGAAGGTTTCATAGTCAGGGAAAATGTTTATGCATTGACCTTTAGTAGACGCAAGCCAAGATGCGTATTTGTCTGCTGTTAAAGGCCATTCAGTCCACCATTTAGCTGAAAACCTGAAGCCGATGTCGTCAGTTAGTTTGTAGTTTCTAAGGAGAATTTTAATTCGGTCACAGTTTTTTGGTTTATAGAGGTAGTTTGGTGATTTGCCTTTTAGAATCCGTTCAACACCCTCAGTAAATATTCCAATATACCCGAGTTTTTCAGCGGTCTTAGCTATGGCGTCGTTATAGAGCAGTTCAGTGTTCTCAAATACGGTTGGTTCAGTTCCAAGTAGATCTTTCATGGCTTGTTTATGCATTTTGATTTGTTCGATAAATTCACTTCTATCGGGATACAGCCCAGTTAATGAGTGATGATAGGTTTGATCTAAAAACTCAACACATCCAGTTTCAGCTAATTGTTTGAATGATTCTAATAAATCTTTGTCGAACATTTCGCATTGCTCTAGAAAAATGCCTGAAACGCTAAAAGATAATTTAACCTGCTTTTTTTCCCGTTTATATTCATCTATTAAGTTGAGTAGAATTTCATTTGATGGGAAATAGCATTTCCTACAAGCTCTTTCGAATATCTCTTTGTCTTTCGCTTGATCAAAATAGAAATCGAATAGGTCATTTTTTCCGATATGCCGAAACATATTACGTTCCCAAAAAAATGCCTTCTTAAGTCTATGCGGCTGATGAACCTCAAATATGAAAACTATATCGGTCAAAATTGATTCACCGTTTTAAAAATCATTAATCACACGTAAGTTACTCATCTATTTTTTCCTCAATGTACGCCAATACGACTAAACAAATAACAATATTTAAAGGGCTAATAGTAAAAGCCAGCTATACATTTTGTTCTTCCCCTGCAGCCTTTGTTTTTCGGAATTGCAACGTGGCAAGAATGAATAATGCATGAGCTAAACCAAACGGTGTTGCTGATCGCGGTTTCCCTTTGCTATCGATCTGCTGTGAAATTAATAGATTTTCGGGTGTTTTGTTAACAACCCACCTGTAAAGCCTTAGAGCCTTACTTTTCTGGCCGGCTGCTAAATAATAAAGCGATAGCCATAACGTAGTTGATGCCCATGGGTTGCCCTCTGACTTTTTCCATGAAAAATGCTCAGATAGACCGTCATATTTATCGCCTTCATATCGCATTATTCCGCCATTTCTCAACAATTTTGATTCAATTCTCTCCGCATATTTTACCAAATGCGGATCCTTAGCTGATAATAATGAAAATGGAAAGAATAAACCCAATATGCTTACATCTACAGTCTTGTCCAGCGGATCGATTGAACGTGCAAAAAATCTGTTTTTTGGAAGCCAAAAGTTCTTGAAAATCATTTTTTTAATGTTGTCTGCCGTATTCATCCATCTTTCAGCCGAGGAATGCTCTCCAACTATTTCAGCTATTCTGGAGGCTGAAATTAGCCCAGCTGAGGCAGCTGCATTAGAGTATATGTAGCGTCCCCACCTTTCTTCCCACAGATCAAACGATGCCTTCATTAAGCCGTCTTGGGCGATGTTGCTGGTTAGAAATGAAGCTGCTCTTTGAGTCATTGGCCAAGTTTTCAGCATGAATGCCTCATCTCTGGTTAAAAGGTAGTGATGATATAACCCAAAAATTGGGGTGCCGACTTCGTCAATTTCTAGATTGTTTAAGGCTCTTCTGCCATCAGGCCAGTAACATTGAAGCCAGCAACCTGAATGGTCTTGAACCTGCATGCACCACTCATAAAACTTTTTAGCATAAACGTGATCTCCAGCCGCGTCAAGCGCCATTGCGTCGTAAGTTCCGTCGCGAGTCCATACTAGATGATATGGTAGCTGCTCAGAGGTTAATGGCGGCGAATTCAGCGCCCGCCAGATGCGGCTGCAGTAAGCGATAGATGTGGGTGCAGATATTATAGCTCCGTTATCGAAGCACAGCAATCTTAGAATTTCAATTGATTTATTAAATAATCTATCAACTTTACTGGCTAGAGCCAATAGGTGAACCCTCTTTGAATATTACTTCGAGTGTCGTTGTTTGATTTGCCTTTGGATTAACTGCAATAAAGACGCGAAGGCTTTTTTGTTTTTGTATGACGCTAATGCTGGATTGAGTTAAAGGCATCTCAACTTCATTGTTAATTATGCTAATTATTTCAGCGTTCTTGGGCAATCTGAAACCCGCTATAATTTTATATTCGTTATTCCCGACAATGCTCAAAGTTTGAGCGTTTTCCCTCCTAAGGAACGATATATCCATCTTCATATTTCCTACGAATAAATTTCGTATTTTGGCTTCATTCCAGTCAGCGGGTAAGCATGCATCAATTAATAGAGAGCGTTTAGAAGCATCTGGTTTTATTCCGAATAAATATTCAATTACTCCTTGAATTAAAACTGATGATGACCAAGCTTGAAGAGCACATCCTGATGGACTAGAGCTATTCCCATTCATTACCTCAGTAATTGCTCCTAGACATCTTATTTTCATTAAATCAGCCAGAATTTTCAAATAGGACAGCCCCTCTTCAGGTCGATCTTGAGAGAATTCAGCCCATGCAGCCCAGCCAGTGGTAATGCCCCACACATTACCTTTATGATATGAGTTTCCATCATACTCAGGATCTCTTTTTGACCGTGTTCTAACACCCCAAGGCGTTGTGAAGTCTTGCTCCACCTGACTTAGAATCGCTGAAGCCTTCTGTTGATCAACTAAGCCGTAAATGACGGGGACAATGGGGTTGATAGTGAGACTTGAATCTGGTTTACCGTCTGGCAGTATGACGTCGTATAAAAATTTTTTGTCTTTATTCCAGTACAGTTCATTTATTTTCTTACGTATGTCTTCAGATACATGACGCCATCTTTCTGCATTATACAGATCATTACGGTTTTCAGCTATTTCAGCTGCTGATTCTAATGCTTTACACCAAAGTGTTTCAACTTCAACGGCGGCTTTTGCTCTATAATAGGTATCCATCCACGTTGCGCCAGAAGAGCCGTCACCGTAGTGTTCAATTAAATTGTCCTTATTTTCATCAGAAGAGAAACCCCACTCAACAGCTTTAATTACTGCGGGATAAATTTTTTCAAGAAAGTCTTTATCACCAGTCCATTTAAAGTGATTACAAGATGCAATTACGAAGAGAGATGTTGCGTCAGCACTATAATATACAATGGTGCCGTCTGTTCTAATTTCGTTAGGAATTTCTCCGGCTCGGATTTTGTATCCATAGCGGTCTTCATTTGACTTAGACTGATATTTCACCAAAGTTAAAAGCGATTCATTAACGGCTGTAAAGTCGGCGTAGTTGTCTACTGCCTGTAGAAGCCATCCAGAGTCTCGTCCCCAATACATTGTGAACCATGGATAACCTGCGAAGAAGCCTTTCCCTATGTTGGGTTGATTATGCTTTAGCATTTCTAGGTCAAGTTTAGCCCAAACGAATGCTTTATCTAAGTTTTTATCAGGTGTATCTATCATTACGGTTTCAGTTGCAACGTGTAGATATCGGTCTATTTTTCTTTGGAATAATATGTCGACCTCAGTAATTATGTGTTTGAATGACATCCAAGCTTCTTCTTCGGAGATTGAACCGCCGGAAATAACAAAGGTAATTTTTTGGCTTTCACCAGGGTTTAACTCGATATGGCATTCGAAGCATGATCTGCCTGCTGCGTTAGAAGTTTTTCCTGTGCCTTTACCAGTTAGTGTACCATCTGCAATAAGAAGATCATAAAAATCGCCTAAATAGTAATTGTCAGGTTTTCTATCTAAACCAAATACGACGAACTGTTTTTTGTCAGCACTGTGAGTTATTATTGCTCTATTTTCAGCGTTAAATTCGATGGAATAGTTGCCAGGGTTATCATCGCGTTCACGCGGCCGGAGATCGGCGTATATTTCGGCGAATAGATGGAAGAATTTCTTTTCTGAACTTTTATTTGCAAATTGAAGTATGAATGCGGCTCCATCCTCGTCATTAGGCACAAATGTTCTTCGGGTAATTTCAAGCCCATGCTGTTTAGTTACGTATAAATTGTCAACATAGCCTAGGCTCACAGTAAATTCATTACAGGAGTCAAGCCACTCAACTCCTGCTTCCTGGCTCCACATAGCTAGCCTAAAGTAGTCAGCCAGCTTGATGGGCATACACCATATGCCGTCCCACTTCCCGCTAAAAGAGCCGCTTTGTCTCCCTTCAACGAAAACCTTTTCTCCAGAAACTATGAACTCGTTAACTAAATCTTGGCCTTTAGTCCAGTTCAGGGTTGCGCTCATAAAACCAGCCTTAAAGTTTTAATATAGCTCTACGAAGAGAAAGAGCGGCTTTCTCAGGTATTACAGTATTAATATAAATGCCAGTCCCTTTTTCAAAGCCAGCGAATACGCTTAGAGACGGGTATACTTCAATATGCCAATGGTAGAAATTGTATTTCCCACATGTTGGGGCTATGTGGAATGTAAAGCAGTATGGGGGATCGTTTAAAATTTTTTTTAACGCCCCGAAACATGAATGAACAGCTTTTGCAAGGGCCTCAATCTGGTTTCTAGAAATGTCAAGTATGCTTGATTGATGTTTTTGCGGAATTATCCAGAATTCGAATGGATGTATACCCGCCCATGATGCAAAGGCGGTGAAATGTGAATTTTGATAAATTAACCTAGGACTATGGCTCTCTTTTTCTATAATTGAGCAGAAAGCACATCCTTTCTTTTCTTTATTAAATCTAGCAGAGGCATCGAGCTCATCAAGGATAAGCTTTGGAACCATCGGGGTTGCAATAATTTGTGAGTGCGCATGTGATAGAGAAGCTCCGGCTTCCTTTCCATGATTGCGAAAAATTGATACATATTTAACATAGTCGTAAGTTGAAATTGTCTCTACACGATCACGTATTGCCTCAAATGTAAGCTTCAGCTGTTCTATATTAGCTACGCCTGGATGTTCATTGTGGTTTGGGGATTCCACTACGACTTCATGGAGACCAATTGCGCTCATGCGTTCATAGGGCCCAGAGAGATTTCTTATTTCATCTTTATTGGGCGGTCTTAATGCAGGGTAAAGGTTGGGAATAACGCGAATCCGCCAGTCGCTCCGTCGTTTTCCGTCAAAATCTCTATCCTTTTTAACTCCGTGACCAGCCTTAACGTAAAGCAGAGTTGCTGGCGGAGTAAGTTTTTCATTGCCTGGGCAGAAGGGACAGATTTTGCCTTCTCCACTTTCAGCCCTTTTAGTTGCAAAATCAGTAGGCCTCTTTGCGCGTTCTGTAGTAATGATGACCCAACGATTCAACAGATAATCTTTGCGAAGTTCGTTGAAAGTCAAATCGATGTTTATCTCTCCATAAAGTCTGGCAGTTATTTTGAATTCGAATGCTCAATGTCTCTTAAAGATACACCGTCTAAAACTTCTTGATACAGTGCCAAAGTATTTTTGGCGGCCATTTGCCAAGTGAAGTACTTGAGGACTCTTTTCCGCGCGTTTTCACCATACTTTTTAGCGGCTGCAGGGTCAGCTAAAACACTAATTATTCCCCATGCTATGTCGGTCGGGTCTTCTGGATTAATGTGGAAACCGCATTGTTCTGGCCCAAATGAAACTACTTGATCCCTAAACCCAGTGTAGCCTCTTGCGCCGACGACAACTGGTTTACCCATGCTCATAGCTTCAGTGCAAACTATCCCGAATGGTTCATAGTGGCTGGGAAATGCCGCTAAGTCACAGGCTGCATAATGCAGGATTCTCTCCTCTTCTGGTATGAATTCAGGCCTTAGTTTCACAGAGTCTTTTAATCCAAGTGAATTGACGAGATCTTTAAGAAATATATGCATTTCTCCTAAGCCTACAATAACTAGCTTCGCGTTTGGTACTTTTTCAAGTATTTCTGGCATAGCCATGATTAATCTGTCAGGCCCCTTCACAGTAACCAATCTGCCTACGAAAAAAATCATTTTATCATTTTCTTTAATGCCGTATCTTTCACGAACTTTTAACGCATCTTCAATTTTCACTTTAGTTGGATCGTATTTGTCGGCGTCAACACCGTTCCAGCAAACTCTTATTTTTTCTTCAGGAAAACCTAGACTAATAAGTTCATCATGCATTGCATGGGAGACTGTTATTATTTGATTCGCCGCATTGCCGCCTTGTTCCTCTAACGAATTGATTACACTTGATCCCCCGCCCATGGTTCTACCTTTTTCAGTTGAATGGACATGGAAAACCAAGGGAATCTTTAGCTCTTTCTTTACAGTTACGCCTCCCATGACGGATAACCAATCGTGAGCGCATACTATGTCAAATTTACGTTCCTCTTTTTTATGCAGATGATTAACGAGTTCTACCGCAGATAGAAGATTGTATAGGGTTATATCTGAGAAGAATTTAAGCCCCATACCCCACTTTTTGACATCTTCCGTGATTATCGTAGGCATACTATCAGAAGTATCTACAAGCTCCGGCCTATGAACTTCTACGCCTCGCCAAAGCTCTCGATTGGGCAGTTTACCGTTACTTAGCGCAAAAACCGTAACATTGTGACCCATCTTCACATATTGCTGAGTAATCTCCATTGCATATGTACCAAGGCCGCCAACTATTAGTGGCGGATACTCGTAAACTAACATTGCTATGTCCATATTTTAGTCGCCTTACAACCTTTTGTTCGACAAATTTAGAGTATGTTTACCACAGTAAGAATATTTAGCTTAATAGCCTTCTTGTTTTTCTTCAAACTCGTGATCCATAGTACATATTCACTTTATTGCATTTACATTTAATCATTCTACGAGTTCTACATTATCTTTTGACATAAAACAAATTCACTCGTAAACTAGCCTTAATAAGCATAGCGACCTTACTATTATTATTTTAGGCGCCACATCCCGTCGCGAAATTTATTCTTGTTATTTTATATACAGGTTTGCAGTGTCCTTTTGATTGGTTAGTTATGACAGCAGAGCAACACATGGATAAAATTGTTGAAACTGGCGTTAAGAAAGCAATAGAGGTACTGGAGAAGGATTCAACACCATACGGATTTCTAGCTTCAGCTGCAGGGTACCTTGAAGTTTGGGCTAGAGATAGTTGTGTAACTCTTTTGGGCGCTGACTTAACGGGTAATAAAAAATTGATAAAAACTTCTGAAAGAGCTTTAAATACTCTTGGAAGATACCAATCAGAACTCGGCCAAATTCCGAACAATGTTAAACCGCCTAAAATGAGTGTAGATTTTGGAGAGGCGGGATCTACCGATGCAACTTTATGGTACATAATAGGCGTCTACTATCACTATCGGGCTACTGGAGACGAGAAGTTCCTCACAAGCAGTTGGCCTAGTGTACAGAATGGTATTTCGTGGGCGCGTTATCAGGATTGTAATAACTGTGGTTTAATTGAGGTTCCTGAGTCTGGAGATTGGGCTGACCTATTCAGTAATTATCATAATGTTCTGTACGACGAAGTTTTGTATTATGGAGCGTTAAGAGCTTATGTCGCAATGGCTAAAGAGAGGAAGGAGGATTTCTCCAAGTTTCGGAGTCTAGCTGATGATGTCAAGAGAAAAGTGAATTTATTAATGTGGGTTGATGGATTAAAGGAGAATGAGATAAAGAGGACAAATCGGATCTGGCTTGTTGTTCATAATAAAATGAATATTGAATTAGGCTCCCGACCTTATTATTTGCCATACGTATCCTTTCGCGATTTTGGACAACGCTGCGATGTTTACGCAAATCTTCTCGCGGTTATTTTTGATATTGCAGATAAAGAGAAAAGAACTAAAATTATGAAGTATTTAGATCAAGTGAATGCTTACAGTCCATATCCAGTTCGCGTGCTACATCCACCTATTTTTGAAGGAGAAAAAGGTTGGAAAGATTTTTTCAAGTC
>CAYYPV010000063.1:0-9059 GCA_964473665.1 uncultured Candidatus Bathyarchaeia archaeon | reverse complement strand
CTTCCCTAATGAATGGTTGATTTCCTTAATAAATAGTGGTTTGAAAGATAACTTCTTCTTAGGCTTATTAATGTGCGCTTTGAGGAAAATCTGTTAATTATCCAGATTTTGGCTATAAACAAGTAATTCTTGCTAATTCAGGTTCGTTTAATTGATCTGCTAGTAATTTAAGGGCGCACCACTTACCACACATAGTACAGGTGCCAGCGACTTTAGGCTTAACACGCTCGTGAACCTTTCTCGCTTGGTCTGAATCTAATGCCAATTTGAACTGTTTACTCCAGTCAAGTTTGGCTCTCGCTTGATCCATTCGTAGATCCCAGACTGATGCTTTGGAGCCCAGTTTAACTATGTCGGCTGCGTGGGCGGCTATTCTCATTGTGACTACGCCCGCCTTTACATCTTCGATTGTAGGTATTCCCAGATGTTCGCTTGGACATACGTAGCATAGGAAGTCTGCGCCGGCCATCGCTGCGAGAGATCCGCCTATTGCTGCAACGATATGGTCGTAACCTGGTGCTATATCTGTGACTACTGGGCCGAGGACGTAAAACGGTGCTCCTTTGCATACTGATTTTTCAAGGTGAACGTTTGCATCTATGTGGTTTAGAGGGATGTGTCCTGGACCTTCGACCATTGTTTGAACATTTGCTCTGTATGCTCGTTCAACAAGTTTTCCGATTGTGAGCAGCTCTTGCATTTGAGGCCAGTCTGTGGAGTCAAATATTGATCCTGGTCTGAATGCGTCCCCCAGGCTTAGTGTTATGTCGTATCTCTTTGCCAATTCAAGTAGGTAGTCGAAGTTTTCGTAGAGCGGGGTTTCTTTTTTATTGTGGAGTATCCATGTTACTAGGAATGTTCCACCTCGACTTACTACGCCCATTAGTCTTGGGTGTTCAGTAATGTGCTTGACTATTTGTTTTGTAACGCCGCAGTGGACTGTTATAAAGTCGACTCCGTCCTTTGCTTGTTGTTCTATCGTATTGAAAATGTCGTCTTCAGTCATATCTACTATAGATCCTTTTTTGACTGCGGTTTCTATTGCCGATTGGTAAATGGGAACGGATCCGAATGGAATGGTGACGGATTTTATTAGTTTTCTTCTTATCTGGTTTAGATTTCCAGATGTACTTAGATCCATTACCGTGTCTGCACCGTTTTTTGAGGCGATTTTTGCCTTAGCTATTTCCAGTTTTACATCGGATAGGTCGGAGGATGTGCCTATGTTCGCGTTGACCTTCGTCCTTAAGCCTTCCCCGATTCCGATTGGGTGAACATTTCCGCGTAACACGTTCCGTGTAATAATTACGGTTCCTCTCGCTAGGCGTTGCCTTAGGTCGCTTACAGGTATTCCTTCATCTCTGGCTACCGTTTGCATTTCTTCAGTTATTTTACCTGTTTTAGCTGATTCAATCTGGGTATTCATTTGGTTAACCTTTATTTTTTCGGAAGGGTAAGTTGGCTGCAAATTCTGTGGTAAAACGTTTTGCAACTAATTATTTTATGCTGAAATAAGCTTTTATTTATGTTGTAGACTGATTGAAACGCGCTTAAAAATTACCTATCATAATTGGAATTCTTTTTACAGGCACCACATGCATTTTAGAAAGTTTTGTGAGGTAAGATATTTGCTGCTTCGATAGTCTCCCTGAATCGGTCAGTGCATAGTGAAATCTATTTATACACGAGGCTGCTGAATACGCACGGGTTGTGAGTATTAGTTGTTGGAGCCTAGTAGGAAACCTTTGAACATGTTAATGAAGCATCTTAATGGAAATGTTTCTGTTAAACTGAAAAATGATGTGGAGTATAAGGGTAGAATGGTTCAATGTGATAACTTCATGAACGTTATTCTTGATGGAGCTGCTGAGTATAATAGCGATGTGTTGATTGCTGATTATGGATACGTGTTTATTCGCGGAAACAATATTTTGTACATTGTTTTAAATAACTAGGAAACAGGATTTTTGCTGCCTCTCGGGATTTATCTGCAGACATCAACTTTTTCCATTACTGACAACTTTGCTGGAAGAAACGTTATTGATTTACGAGTATTTGCAAAAAATGTGTACAATTTGTTCTTAAAATGAGTGCTGGTAATTTTTTGTTGGTCTAAAATGCAAAAGCTTATATCAAAAGCCAAAAACCATCACGTAAGGTTGGGTTAGAAATTGATGAGAGCAATATCTGTTGAAGAACTGAAGCAGAAATCGATTGAAGAGAATGAAATTGAGATCGTTGAGAGAAAGGGGCGCGGACATCCTGACTATATAGCTGACGGGGCTTCTGAGGCAGTTTCAAGAGCTCTATGTAGGTATTACAAAGAGGAATTCGGCTTAATTTTACATCATAATGTAGATAAAGGGCTGGTCGTTGGAGGCATGGCGCATCCGGTTTTTGGAGGCGGTGAAGTCACTGAGCCTATTTGTGTTATTATCGCTGGAAGAGCGGTGACCGAGGTTTTAAAGGGAGGAAGGAAAGTGCAGGTCCCGGTGGAAAGCTTGGCTAAAAGTGCGATTAGGGAGTTCCTGAAGAAAAATTTCCGGTTTCTAGATGCTGATAGACATGTGAATGCTCAAGCAATGATACGTCAAGGATCTGTTGATTTGGTTAAGGTTTTTGATGAGGGAGAAAAAATGCCGCTTGCAAATGACACTTCTTTCGGAATTGGTTTTGCGCCTTTAAGTGAAACCGAGAATCTTGTTTTTGAGACCGAGCAGTATCTGAACTCGCCTGAAGTAAAGAAGAAGGTGCCTGAGTTGGGGGAGGACATTAAAGTTATGGGGCTTAGATGTAAAGATGGGATCCGTCTGACGGTTGCTTGTCCTATGATAAGCAGCTTAACGCCTGACCTCAGCCACTATTTGAACTTGAAGGATGAGGTTAAAAATAGAATTGCTGATTTGGCCGCGAAAAAAACCAGTCGGGAAGTCGGAGTTGTGGTAAATACTGCCGATAAACCTGAGAAGGGGATTTTTTACATTACTGTGACAGGAACTTCAGCTGAAAGAGGGGATGATGGAAATACTGGGCGGGGAAATAGAATTAATGGCTTAATCACACCTTGCCGTCCTATGTCGCTTGAGGCGACGGGGGGAAAGAACCCGGTAAATCATGTGGGGAAAATCTATAATGTCTTAGCCAGAGTGATAGCTGATAGGGCTTACAATGAAGTTAAGGGAATAAGAGAAGTTCATGTTAAGATTTTAAGCCAAATCGGTAAGCCCATTGATAATCCAGCTATGACAGATATTCAAGTAATAATGGAACCTGGGTACAGTTTGAGTAATGCTAAATCGGAATTATATGCGTTAGCGGATAAAGAAATTTCAGACGTAAGGGGAATTACTGATCTAATTTTGGAAGATAAAGTCTTATTATTCTAGTAGTTTGCCTCAGGAAGGTAAGGCACTTCATAAAGCTTTACGTAGTTCTTCGATACGTTTTCCAACTGTTGAAGATAGCTCTTTCCTTAAATCTTCCCCGGAGACATTTATCCTATTTATTGCGCGTGCAAGTTTGGTGTCCCCAATAGTGTCTTCAACCCACTTAGAGAAGTCACCGCGTTTCATGTGGAATTCTAAAGAGTGGGAGGGAATCGTTTTAATTTTATTCGCGAAATCCTCCAGACTCATAGCGGTTTGATGAAGTGGTTTATGAATGTCCTCATAGAAGTGGAAACCTTTAGAGGATTCCTTAATCTGGTTGAGAATTTTCTCAGATAATTTCAAGTCATTTTGCTTTTTTTTACTCATCTTTACCAATTTCAATCACCGTTATTTAATTAGGTTAAAAGTCTTTTTACCTTTATCGTTTTCATGTGCTCTTAATTTTTCCTTTAACAAAGTCTAACGCCTTTTCTAGTGGAATCTCAACCTTAAACTTTCTCCTAAAATAGGAGAGGGTGTTTTGGACATCGCGTTGCAGCAGAAAATCGACGTTAGGATGATCTATTGTAACATATTGGGGCCAATCGATAATTAGTATGCGCTCGTCCGGCCTTATGATAATGTTAAACTCGCTGAGATCAGCGTGTACTATTCCAGCTTTAATATAGGCCTGTCTAACGTTCCTAAGTATTTCGAGTAATGCGGATTTTGGGTCAGGTATATCCATGTATTCTGCTAATGGAGCGCCTTCAATTAGACCCATTAATATAAGATGTCTATTTTGGAAAATTGGTTTTGGCACTGAAACTTCTTTCGAATAAAGTTGCAGTAAAGCTTGAAACTCGTTTTCTGCAGCTAACCTGGACTGGTACAGCCAAGAAATGTGTCGTCTCTCAGCGATGTATCCCCTTGCTCTTCTTGTCTGTCTGAAACTGATGCGGCCGAGTCGATGAAATTTTACAGCCACCCTTTCGCCTTTAGGAGTTAACGCGTCATAGACGTCTGATTCTTTTCCTAACCCGATAGGTTTTCCTAGGGCCTCGAGAAAATTCGCTTTTACAGCAGCATTTATAGCTAAACAATCGTAACCAGCCGTGTTTAGCACGTAACCGGTATAGGATCCAACCCAACGCTGAATTAATCCAAAAATATGTAAATGGTTTAAGTGGAAATCGACTTTTGTTGGTGGCAACTCTGAAAAACGAATTATTTCATTTTTTGGAACGTATTCGTAGCTGCCCATTCCTAGCTCTATCGCAAGTAAAGTTCGAAAATCGCCACTGTCCAGTCTCTTAAATATTTGAACTGTTTTTTCAGCCGACATATATGGTAGAGAGAGATATTTGAGAGATTTAAGTGTGGATTTCGAAATGCTATATTAGTGTTGATTTTTAATCTAATTATATATTAACGTGGGATTTGGTGGAAAGATTGCGCCTTAATCCAGGTAAAGTTCCGAATGAGGTTCTGCAGGGAATCATATTCCGCCATTTAGGTGTTAAGAGGAAGGATGTTGTACTTGGTCCAGCAATCGGTGAGGACGCTGCGGTAGTTAAAGTGGGCGAAAATTTTCTAGTCACATCTATAGATCCAGTAACCGGCGCTTTAGAGAAGGTGGGATGGCTGGCGGTCAATGTAAGCGCAAATGACATAGCAACACGCGGTGTACGGCCGCTTTGGTTTACTTCATGCATATTATTGCCTGAAAGATCAACTGAGAATAATGTGCAAAAAATATGTAACCAAATCGATGAAGCAGCCCGTGAACTTGAGATAGCTGTAGTTTCAGGCCATTCGGAAGTTACGCCTGGATTAACGCATCCAGTGGTCATCGGTTGCATGATGGGTATTGCTGAAGATGGGCACTATGTTACTTCAAGCGGTGCGAAGCCGGGGAACAAGTTAATCTTGACGAAGGGCGTTGGAGTAGAAGGGACAGCGATATTGGCTTCAGATAGAAGAAGCGTACTAGCTAAGAAGCTGGGGAAAAGACTAGTTAAAATGGCTGAAGGATTTTTCGGGAAAATTAGCGTAGTCGAGGATGCTTTAATCGCTTTTAGGACAGGGGGCGCTACAGCTATGCATGACCCAACAGAGGGAGGTATTGCGGGTGGGCTGCATGAGTTGGCAGACGCTTCGAATACGGGTTTCAGAATCTATGAAAACAGAATTCATGTGTCAAGTGAGACAGAAGAAATATGCAGGTTTTTTGGAATCGACCCAATTCAACTAATTAGCTCGGGGTCTCTTCTTATAGCCGCAAGGAAGGATAAAGTGGAGATAATAATGGAAAGACTTTCAAAACATAGTATTGCGGCGTCAGTGATTGGTGATGTGACAAAGCCTACTTCGGGAAGAATTATCATATCTAAAACTGGGAAAAAGAAGAATTTGATTCGCCCAGTCAGCGACCATTTATGGGTTGCACTTGCTAAATCATTTTAAAAGTTCATGAAACCTTTTTCGTAGAACTGGACATTGATATAACCTAGCAGCAGGTTTGTTCAAATTTGCCCATGTTTTGGCATATTGTTATCGTTTTCCTTAACCCTTTCTTTATTAAGGCTGCATATGCTGAAGCTATCATAAGAAAATTTAAATTTGTCTGATTGCGTTCATTATCCTTGTCGTGTTTTTATGAAAGTGACTGAAGAAATCATCGAAGCGAAGGGGACGGATAGGTTGAAGAGAGGATTTGCCAAGATGTGCAAGGGTGGGGTGATAATGGATGTCGTTAATGGCGAACAGGCAAAGGTTGCTGAAGGCGCAGGAGCTGTTTCGGTTATGGCTTTGGAGGCGGTGCCCGCAGACATACGAGCTAAGGGCGGAGTGGCGCGGATGGCCGAGCCGAAAAAAATCAAGGAAATAATAAATGCGGTTACGATTCCCGTTATGGCTAAGTGCAGGATAGGTCATGTTGCAGAAGCACAGATACTCGAAGCTTTGGGCGTAGATATGGCTGACGAAAGTGAAGTGTTGACACCTGCAGATGAAGAAGACCATATCGACAAGAGAAAATTTACAATTCCATTTGTTTGCGGAGCAAGAAACTTGGGTGAAGCTTTGAGAAGAATAAACGAGGGAGCAGCGATGATAAGGACAAAGGGTGAACCTGGAACTGGAAATGTCGTTGAAGCGGTAAGACACATGAAACTCGTTAATCGCGAGATAGCAGAATTAAGAAAGATGTCAAAATCGCTTTTGAAGAAAAAAGCGGATGAATATCATGTGCCGCTGGAGCTGGTCATGGAGACCAGGAATTTAGGAAGATTGCCTGTAGTGAATTTCGCTGCAGGAGGTATTTCTACACCGTCTGATGCTGCCTTAATGATGCAACTAGGTGCAGACGGTATATTTGTTGGTTCGGGAGTGTTCAAGTCTAAGAACCCAGTAGCATATGCCAGAGCAATCGTTGAAGCTACCATGCATTATAACGATCCGAAAACTCTGGCAAAAGTTTCTGAAGGATTAGGTGAGCCAATGGAGGGCATTGATACTTCAAAGATGGATGAAAAACAGAAGATGCAGACACGGGGAACAAATTGAAGATTGGAGTCGTGGCTGTGCAAGGGGCTGTTTCTGAACACGTTGAAGTTCTAAGAAAGGCGATGGGAAAATCAAAAATCGACGGTAGCGTTGCGTACGTAAGAAGTCTGGGAGATCTAAATGATTTTTCGGGTCTTGTTATTCCAGGCGGCGAGTCAACAACAATAGGCAGACTTATGTTAAGTTCAGGAATGCTCCATAAGATAGCTGAACTCGCAAGAAAAGGACTGCCTATTCTTGGAACCTGTGCTGGTGCGATTCTATTGGCAAAGGAAGGCGATGAACAAGTTGAACAGACTGGAACAGAATTGATGGGCTTGTTAGAAATGAAAGTGCTTAGGAATGCTTATGGCAGGCAAATAGATTCATTCGAGGCTGATGTGAAAATACCTGAGATTGGAGATAAACCTTTCAGAGCGGTATTCATTCGTTCGCCAACGATTGAAAAAGTTTGGAATGAAACTAAAGTTTGGGCTGAATATAAAGGTGCAATAATAGGTGCAAAAAAAGGTAATGTCTTGGCCTTGACTTTTCATCCAGAGTTAAGTGATGATCTGAGAATTCATGAGTACTTTCTTAAAATGACAAAAAATAGGGCATTCTGATTTCTGAAGACAGGATGGCTCAAATTTGTTAGACGTGACAGAACCTCTTTTTAAAAAGTATGTAACTGTCTCCATTTAGTTATTTTCACCGATTATAAAAACTATTTACATTTTTTTCAACTTATTTTGTGAATAATTTAATAGTAGAAATTAAAAACTCGTTAAGCTAAAAGGACGGCTAGTAGTCCTGTTAGGAATATGCCGTCAAATGTACCTGCGCCGCCTATGCTTGCTACGGGTGCGCCTAGTTTTGGAATAACTTTTAGGTTGAAGAGGTCAGCGCCGAGTAGGGTGCCGAGTGTGCCGGCAATATACGCTATATATGCCACTGCGCCTAAATGCGTGGCGGCGTTTAGAAGATAGGCTACTATGGCTGCGAGTATTGGTGGAACAAATAGTGGGGTAGTTATCCCAACTCCTGAGACCGGTCGTGCAATGGAATACACAAGTAGCGCGACGATGAGGGTTCCTGCTGTAGCAGGTATAATTAACGATGGAATGCGTAGAATCAGATAAATTGAGACCGCTGTTGGAACGATTGCGCCGCCTAGATTTACTGCAACTATTGTCTCAGTAACTCCCTGCTCTATGATTGGAATAGGATAGACAACTCCGAAACCGCGTACGAAATCGACAGTTACCATTGGAACCTTTGCTTTCATTTTGGTAATTGGAATATTTATCGCACTTCCGACAAGGCTTGAAGTAATTATCAGCACAACTCCAATAGTTCCGATGCCTAGACGGGAAAATGCTGTTTCTATTCCAAATATAAGAAAAATGAATATGACAGCTGCGATTAAAATTGCAATGAAGAGGGCTAACAGGAGGCGACTTATGGGCAGGTAGATAAGCCTCTCAGCCATAGACTGGTCACATCAAAATGACGTTTATAAGATTGCCATTATAGATTTTCCGCTATAAATAGAAAAATATGCGGAATCTGTAGGTACATATATAAGTAGTTGGGGAAAAATTAGAAAAATCAAATATTAATTGAGGATTCATAATGCCGAAACTAGATGACTTGGATAAAAATATTCTTTCTATGTTGCAGGATGACGCTCGAATTTCATTGGCGGACGTTGCCCGTAAGGTGAAGGTTAGCGAAGGGACAGTGCACTTACGCATTAAAAAAATGAGGAAGATGGGTGTAATAAAGGGATTTTATACAATAATAGCGCCAGATAAAGTTGGGAAAAATTTAACAGCCTTCATATTCGTCAAAGCTGACCCTGTTAAGTATCCCAATGTGCTTGATTCGATAATAGCGATGGGTGATGTCTATGAAATATATGATGTTACCGGAGAATTTTACGCAGTTCTGAAGGTTAGGACGAACGACATGAAGAGCCTAACGAAACTTATTGACGAAATGGGCGCGATAAAAGGGATAGTTTCAACGCAAACACTAGTTGTGTTACGCGCTGTTAAAGAAACTACTCATGTGAATATTTGAATAGTAAACAGATGAAGTTTAATGGACTTCTTCGTAATCCAAGTTTTTTAGGCTCGGTTA
>CAYYPV010000062.1:0-1884 GCA_964473665.1 uncultured Candidatus Bathyarchaeia archaeon | reverse complement strand
AACCCTCTGCTTTATTTAAGTATTTCTTACTGATACGACATGAGCTTTGCAACGAAAAAAATTATGCTTCTATTTTACTTTTTCTAAGTTCATGAATTTTTTCAGCTATTTTTTTCAAACTGCTAAGTTTAGAATTTTTCTTATCAATAAGTACGTAGCCTTTTTTCTCCCAACCTGTTCTGGGATATGCAGCGTTCGGATTCGTTGTCGGTGTTAACTCGAGAATTTTTGCAGCTTGTTGTATTTCTTGCAGTTTCGGGGATTCAACAGCAATTTTTTTGGGAATCCTCCGCCCATCTTTTCTTGTTTTCGTTGAATCCAAATAGTTCGGCCAAACAACAGACTTGTCTTTACTCTTCAAACTCAATAAACACCCACACATTTTCAATCTACTAAAGATTCCTCCGCCTATATGGTTGTTAGGCTGTATCGGACGGTTCCCAGACCTAGTTTCTGGGCAGTGTTAATTTGAATTAAGCAGTTAGTTTCATGAATCTTACCAAGTCTATCCGGAGACGCGAGAGGCGTAGGTGATATGGGCTGCGCTTTGTCCACTAGGTCTATTGAGGCTTTATCGATTGCCACAGGATCTTTTGATGCGAGTATGCCTACATCTTTAACTATTGGATTTCCAGCGGGTCCGCAGCAGTCACACAGCGGAGTTACGTCTTGAATGAAGTTAAAGTAGCCTACTCTATCTTTTTTGAAGAGGCTTAATGCTGCGGAAGCTGCATGAGCTAAATTAACTTGAAAAAGTTCCTTTGCACCTTTAGCCCAGTAGAGGGCTTTACTTGGGCAGTTGAAAAAGCAGCTGTTGCACGACATACATTTTTTATTATCCCTGATAGGTCTACCTTCTACGATTGTCAATGCGTCGAACTGACACACCTCAACACATTTTCCGCAGCCGCTGCATTTTGAGTAATCAATTATCGCCCGAGTTGCTGAGTGTTGAGCCGCTTTTCCCTCTTTTGTGGCGCATCCCATTGCAAGGTTCTTTATAGCACCGCCGAAACCTGAGAGCTCATGACCCTTAACGTGAGAAGCCACGATTAATGTGTCCATCTGTTTGAAACCTGAGGCTATTTT
Organism: uncultured Candidatus Bathyarchaeia archaeon; assembly: GCA_964473665.1. Classification (GTDB taxonomy): domain Archaea; phylum Thermoproteota; class Bathyarchaeia; order RBG-16-48-13; family CAYPFQ01; genus CAYYPV01. The sequence goes on along the minus strand of CAYYPV010000062.1, from coordinate 795 downwards.
AATTTCTTTCAGCTTGCAGCCGTTAACCGTCTTTTTTATAGGCACAACTACTCCGCTGTATCCTTTTTCTCCATCTGCTATAATTATTGGAGCGCCAACTGTCTTTACAGTGAATCCGTTGGAGGCTGCGGTCTTGAGATATTTGGCTGCAGTAAATCTGTTTGCGGGATAGAGAGTTGTTGTGTCTGTTATGAACGGTTTTCCGCCAATTTTCTTGATGATCTCTACAATTTTTTGGATGAAGATTGGCCGAATATAGGTGATGTTGCCTCTTTCCCCCATATGCATCTTAACAGCCACAGAGTCGCCTTTAGAAAAGGTCTTATCTATTTTCGATTTGTAGAAAAGATCCTCAATTCCTTCTAGCACATTCTTATTCTGATTATAGTCGCAAAAGAATATCTCCGACAAAGATAGGACACTCACATTTTATTACTGGAAAACCAAATAATAAAAGTATAATCATCATGGATTATGGTGTGGTGAAGATACAGTGCATGAAATCGGGATTTCTCAGGAAATGTTGGATGATGTGCTAAAATTAGCTAAAGAGCAGGATGCTGTAAAGGTGACGGAGATAAGTGTGCAGGTTGGTGAGCTGACTTTTGTTACGGCTGAGCAGTTGGGTTACGCCTTCGAATTCGTTTCCAAGAACACCATCGCTGAGGGGGCAAAGCTTATTGTGGAAATCGAGCAGGCTGAGATTAAGTGTAACACATGCGGTTTTGTAGGTGAAGCCCATTATCACGGGCCTGAGATTCATGAGTCTAGTGTAGCTCAGAGAATTTTTATAGA
>CAYYPV010000061.1:0-13651 GCA_964473665.1 uncultured Candidatus Bathyarchaeia archaeon | reverse complement strand
TGTATCTTCTCTATCACCCATTCGCAGGCAGTGTTACAACTTTTCGATTAGCCAACATCCTAGTGGGTTCACTCGTCCCAATAATAATATACCTGGTTCTCCGCACCTACAAAATACGTGAAGAATACAGGATTTTAGGTGCGGGCATAATTGTTTTTCAGCCTCTATTCGTCAAATATTCAACTATCGTTTTCTTGGATATGCTCTGCGTCTTCTTCTTAATGCTCGGTTACCTGTTTTATAGGAAAAAGCAGTTTCTGTTTTGCGGATTATTTTTAGGGTTATCCTGTCTCGTAAAAGAATACGCGCTGATCGCCGCAGGAATTCTAATTGTATGCTCCCTTATACGTTACCGCTCTGTAGGCAAAACTCTACTCTGCGCTTCAGGCACAATCGTCGCATCTATAGTACTATACTTCGTTATGTTCCCGCTTAACGGTGTATTCTATCTTACAAGTGGAGTGACGCATGCGCCGATTCCAATCGGGATTGACATGCTATTTATGTACCTCTCCATACCTTTTCTAATTATTCTACTTTGGCGCCGTTACTATGAGGAAGCCCTTATTCCAATAGCCTACATGTTATTCTTCATCTTCTTTCTGGTAGCCTCAGAATGGTATCCAATACTGCCTTACGCATTCCTCGTGATATCCCTAATGGTTGCATTCGACTACATCTACACAAATGCATCACTGTTTAAATGGGCCGACGTTCACATAAACAGAACCAGAGCTTTCGCCTTCGTCTACATACTTTTACTATTAACTATCAATTCATCAGTGACAGCCGGCTTCATCGTAACAAGTCACTCCCACGTCTTACAGGATACAGCTCAATTCGTTGACGAGCACTACGCTGGACATAATGTAACGTTGATTGACTGCTTCTGGGCATACAGCCTATACCCCTTCGGAATGAAATTAAACGTAACACATAATGACTATACCGGCTACGAACATCCCGTACTCTACTATAGGGGCATCATAAATGACACGGGGCTAGCGATAATGGATAAAGGAAACAGCGGAAACATCACAACAACAAACGCATTACTACAGTTCTACAGCAAATACATAGTATACCAAAACAGCGAATATGCTGTAATATACCTTAACTAAAACCGCCCTTAACTCTCCTCAGGAAAAGCAACGCCATCTGCAATCCAAACTCCAATATTTCCTTTTGACCTAGCTTTGATTTTCCAACTTTTCTGTTAACAAAAACTATTGGAGTTTCACCAATTTTCACGCCGTGTTCCTTAGCATTATAAAGTATCTCCACCTTAAACATGTAGCCTCCTGTTTTAATTTCCGATAAACTCATTTTCTTCAACGCATCTGAACTGAAAGCCCTATATTCGCTTGTGGCGTCCCTAACCTTTATCCCTAAAAAAACCCTCACAAGCAAGTTAGCTGCTTTACTTATCACTAATCTTCTTAGAGGCCAATTCTCAATTCTCCCGCCAGCTATATACCTTGACCCTATCACAACGCCGTATCCCTCCTCCGCCTTTGCAGCTATCTTAGGTATATTCTCCGGGTTATGAGATAAGTCACCGTCCATCCTGACAATTATATCTGCCTTAATTGAAAGTGCAACTTTAAACCCGTCCAAACAAGCAGTACCTAAACCCATTTTTTCAGGTCTGCGCAAAACCATAACATTACCGTACTGCATCGAATAACCTTCAACAACATCAGCAGTGCCGTCAGGCGAATGGTCATCAACAACAATTATGCGACCGTCAATCTCATTTCTCTTAAACACATCTTCAATTTTCGGAATAAGCTCAGAGATGTTCAACCGCTCATTATACGTCGGAATCAACACTGCAATCCTCTTTCCAACCAACGATGAACCACCCTCACCACCTTTAGGCATTGTCGCAACGTCTCTAATTAAAAACGCCGATGAAGCGACACTATTCAATCCACAACTCGCCTTGAAGGTCCATAGATGAAGCGTCCTTCATATATAGTGCACTCAACTCCATTTTAGGCGCATCTCTATTATTAGCGTGTTGAAATAGGTAAGCAACTCCGCTTCAAACTGCATCCAAACTTTTAAGCAATTTCTATATGATCATTTTACAAGGTGAAGCCCTGACGCCTCAACTTATTTTGGCTCACGGTGTATTCGGAGAGGATACCCCGCTTCAATCCTTAATGCTTTTTTCATTAAATTGGATACATTGTAATGTGTATCAAGGATGACTATGCAAATTAAGCCGAATAATGAAACTAGGGATATTATCAAATAAACGGGATTACTGTAGCTTGGCTTATAGTTAAACTCGACTTGGCTGGTTCCAGCTTTAACTTGAACAACCATAAACCCAATCTGATCTTCCGTTACCGCAATTGAACCATTTCCAGTCGAAGCTTCCCAGCCTGGGAAGTACGCCTCCTTAACTGTAAGATTCGCGTTCTCTGTAAGATTCTGAATGTTTACAATAATCACATCAGGCGACGTCTGAACCATCGTTACATTATTGGCTGCTGTCGCAGGACTTATGTCCACAAGCGAAACCGGCGTCTTTGCGGTATATATAGTAACATTGGCTTCGCCGTAGGTTATTGTTGGGCCCAGTTCAAAATTAGAGTTGCTCATTAAGTAATTTCGGATTGCACTGCTTACGTTTCCGAACATAACCCAGTTTATACCCAGAGATGAAGCGTTCTGAATTAGGTTCCCCCACACCCTTAATTGGGCTTCTGTACCATTTTCTCCAGCGTTTATGGCATTCATCCTGATTTCTGCAAGATCATTTATCCTATAATCATTAATTGCGAGGAGAGGTTTCAGAAGCTTCTCCTGAGGATACCATCCATCTATAAGCGGTTTACCGGTGTAATCTGGCAGAACATAAACCCAGTTAGAACAGTTAATCGTCAATATTCTACCATCGTCTTGTTGCGACTTAAAGTAACTAATTACTCCCTGCGGGACTTGGGCGTTCTCTGTATTCTTATAGTCATACACATTGTAGACTTGAGTTACAGCTACAAAGACACTGAAAGATACCACCACAATTATGATGCTTGTGACCAGAACAACTGTGCTTTTTGACATATTGACTCTAATCGGTAGATTTAACTTCTTTAATACACTTTCACGTTCCAATAAATCATTCATAGCTTTTCCGCTGAGAATCGCTACTGGAATTGTAAAGTATAACCAAAACCGCCAAAGATCCAGCTGTTTAGCGCCGGGCAGAAGCATGAACAATGTACCTTGAACCCCGAGACTTATCCAGAAAAGTATCAGAAAACAGAATATAACCGCAGCTAAAGCAGAATTCCTCTTCATCTCCGGGTTTTTTATGTAAGCGACAAAAATTCCCAGAACTGAGATTAAACTGATTATGACAAAAGCTTCTCCGGAATACTGCAAAACGCTACCGAGACTACTATTTACTAGTGTGCTCCAAAAGTAGAACACGGTACTCAAAAAGAATATGAAAACGGAGGCTCCCAGCAGGTTCAACTCCTTTTTCGGCATCATTTTTTTCGCAAACATAAATACGGCGTAGATTGCAAGTATGAATTGAAAAACCGTAATCAGTAGAAGAAACCCAGTGAACTGAAAAACAGTGACAAACGGAAATATGTTGGTTTGATTATAGAAAGGATTCGCACTTAACTGACCTATATTAAGAATAAACGGAACCAACCAAACCATAGACACTAAAAAGGCGCCGATTAGCGTTGTTGCAACCGCATATGAAACTCTTCTCAAATTTTTCTGCGTCAAATAATAAACAACAACAAACACTATCGCAACTACGCCAACGCAGTATGCTGATAAGTCATGTATTAAAACTAGCAAACCCGCAAAAATAGCTGAAAGCGCATAATCTCTAACTCTTCCATACTCCAAGCTACTTACAAAGAAGGCGAGGAATAGGCAGGCAACAGGTAAGGCAACTGTTGTCGGAAATCTATCGTAGAACATATAGTTAGAAGCCACCATCGGGCTTATGCTGAACAGTAAACCTGCAAAAATACCCTCAGCCGCGTTGAAGTGTAATTTCCTAGCCAAAAAGTAAATCGTGAAAGGTGCTAACAAGTAGAAAAAGCTGTCAACCAATTTGTACGCTAGAACAGGATCAACTCCGGTAATTGAAACAGCGAATACCATCAGATAACTCAGCGGAGAATAAAATAGTAAGAAAGGTGTTCCTCCGTACCAATCAGGATACCAAAGCGGAAACTTTCCCGCGGTTTTGAATGAATTGTACAAAAATAGAATCTTAGGCAAGTGACTTGTAGAATCCGCCCCCATAGGAATGCCTGCGGCGAACCTTGAAGCAATAATCAGAAAATTAAAGACAGTGATCGCTGAGAAAGCAAGTATCAACGTACGGCGGGATATATTCGCGGCGACCAAAATAATCAACTTACTACTTTGAGAACCGTTTTTTCTATAGTTATAAAAGAGTTATTCTAACCGTATCTAAAAAGAACTCTGCAGCTAAAAACTAGGTGGAAAACCCACTCTCAGGGTCAGGATGAACTGCTTCTACTTAGCTTACTGTCTATTTGGCGTAGATAATAGAGAAAGTATGCTGACATACAGGCCAGAAGCATTGTTATTTTGGTAGTGAACACTAGCGATGCGGAACTGCTATCCGCAGTGACATAAAGTAAGTCCACATTTTTCATTCCTGATAACATCATCATCGCACCCCAAGCTGTGAAGTTCCATACGGCTTCATAGATCGATCCAGCTAAAACGACCAACACGCATCCAGCCAGTATTGTTCGCACCTCCGAACTCATTTCCATAAATCTTTTTTTCGAGTACGGCGTGTTTACCGTGAAATAAAACCATGCCAGAATTGAGTAAAATAAAAGCGTTATGGGTTTTATCGAAACTGGGAAATTGGAGCTCGGAAATTCAACGACAACAAGGCTGTATCCTAAAACATGAAGATTCGCTGTCGGTTTATATTGAACTGCTGACAGAATTACTACAAACATTGAGAATAAGCCAAAAAACCATGCAAGAAATGTTGTTAATTTGCCACCAGTTTCTCTATGGATTTTTGTTATGAAAAAAGCTCCAATGGCAACGATTCCCATCAAAATAGTGTAAATTGTTGTTACTACCTGCAGGTATTGAAGAACAGCTAATACACACACGATTATAGCTATTACAACGATGTCATGTTCCCAAATTTTCATACGTTCCATCTTTAGTTTGTTATTTTTGTTCGAGGTTTATCCACAAATAGATATTCCCTTATTATTACTCGTTAAGGAATTCTATTGTTGCACTTTTTAACCATTTTTCACCCTATCCTAAAATCAGCCTTAACCATTATGCAGGAACTCGCTTCTACAGCCCCTCTCGCTTCTGTAGAGGAAGAAGATAAATATGATGATTTTAAAGCTAAATTAAGTTTACATACCTTAGAAACATAAACCATTAAAAATCTTACGCATGGCATCTAGGAGTATTAACCGTAATGTTGAGAAAAACTGCGAAGAGAAGCTACTCGTCTTCAAATGAAAAACTAAATGACAAGTTTTTAACTGGTTCAAGTAACCTTGGCAAAATTGAGATGAAAACTCAACACATTTTTGATTCTCCGCCATCTGTTTCTATTATAGTTCCTACGTTTAATGAGGAGAAATACATAGTTTCCTGCTTGAAATCTCTAAAACACCAAACCTACAGAGGTAAATATGAAATAATTGTGGCTGATGGAGGCAGTAAAGATCGAACTATTGATTTAGCTAAAAAAATAGCTGACAAAATAATCGTATGCGACAGTTCAGTTGGAACCGCAAGAAACTACGGCGCAAAGGCTTCATCAGGAGAAATTTTAGCTTTCATAGACTCTGATACAGTAGCATCCCCTAATTGGCTAAGTGCAATCGTTGAAGCTATGAGCATAAAGGACGTGGTATGTGTCGGAGGCCTCACGTTGCCTTTAGGCGGAAGCAAGATGGACTACTTCCTTTACAAACTAGCTTCACGTAAAATTCTTAAATATTCAATAACACTCGGCATTCCGATGGTTCCAGGTTTTAACTGCGCATACAGACGCGCCCCATTCTTTAAGATTGGCGGTTTTGATGAGAGACGAGTTTTAAGCGAAGACACTATGCTTTCCTTAACTATACAACGTCTAGGCAAAATAGTTTACAAGGAAAAAATGCTTGCATACACTTCTATTAGACGAATTAAAGCGCAGGGGCATTTCCATATGTTGCTTCTTCACACCTTTAACGGCCTTATAACGCTCTTTTTTGGAAGAAGCCTATCTAAATACCCGGTTATACGGTGAAATGTCAACCTGAACCTTCAGGTTTTTCGCTCTTATCAAATCTCCACAGATAGCTAATTGTATAGACACTGCACCCTAAAATTAGAGTTATTATCTTAAGAGCAAAAGCGACGTTTATCTGCATACTAAAACCTAAAACCTGCGGATATGGATTAACTACCTGATCAGGACTCTGTCCCATAAAAATTTGAGACGCCCACCAAATAGCATTGTATATGAATTCGAAAATTGCTGTAATCGTAACCAGAAATGCGCCGATCAACATTATCTTCCTAAGTTCTGGAGCCATATTTCTGAAACGCTGCTTCCAGATCGGCGACTCCAAGCTGAACGCAAAATAGAGAAATGCTGTAAACATGAATAGCGTAGCCGGTTTCAAGTAAATTCCTGGACCGAAAATTATTTCCTTGTTAACGAAATCGTTTCCAACAACCGCTAGTGGGGCTAGCTGGATTGAGTATCTGATTAATATCCATAAAGACACTATGCCGAAAGTCCAAGAGAGAAGTGTAAAAACATACGGCGTAAAATGCCTTATTCTCGAAATTAAGATTACCGCAACCACTAGGCCAGCGAGAATATAGAAGTACACTAGAGGTACGAACGGTTGAACCAGCGCTAATATTTGGCATATAACCAAAACTATTGTTATTTCCGTTAAGTCTCGAAACAGTAAATTTGATCTCCAACTATCAGCTAATCTTCTAAGAAATGAATCAGCCAGCTACTTCACACCCCAAAATCGTTTCGCCGGTTAAAGTTAATTGATTCTAACACCATTTTAAATACCGTAGTTTTTGCTATAACCGTTGCTCTAACTTAACGCTAGCTCTCAATCTAGTCATCGGACTTATTAACTGAACTATGGAAATGTCAAAAAGGCTGTCCATACTTTTAGCCTAAAGTTTAACTATCCTTAACCGACATTCAATTGATAATTTTGGCAGGTGTCTCTCCAGTGAATGTGATAGGCGCATTTTTTGTTTTTTTAGCCGGTTTAGCTGTTACATTCATATCTATTCCATTTTTGATAAAAAAAATGCGCAAAGCCGGAATTACTGGGATCGATGTTCATAAACCTTCCAAACCCGTGATTCCGGAGATGGGCGGCATCAGCATTCTCATCGGGATTTCAGTTGTCACAGTAATAAGCTTCATACTCTTTCCATCTTACTCCAGCGAATTTTCAGCCTTCTTCCTAGTCGTACTTATAGCCGGCATCATAGGGGTAATTGACGACGTCTACCGTTTGAATCCGATTGTAAAACCTTTTTTAACTGCACTTGCCTGCATACCGCTATTCATTTTCGGCGCATACTCCGCGCATCCCATTCTCCCACTAGTCGGGCGAACGCGTCTAACCCTACTCTACCCGATCTTGCTGCCGTTTGCAATAGCAGTTCCCGCGAACGCAGTTAACATGATGGATCCACTAAACGGAACGATGGCAGGCACATCTTCGATAGTTATAGTAGCTATTCTAATATCCGCATTTCTATTTGGACGACTTGACATAGTTGTTTTATCCGCTGGTCTACTCGGCTGTCTACTTGCGTTCTATTGGTTTAATCGGTATCCCGCAAAAATTTTCTCAGGCGACACCGGCAGTTTAGCTGTTGGAGCTGCAATAGGGGCATTAGTTGTCACCGGCAGACTTGAAGTGGTAGGTGTAGTTGCATTAATGCCGCAAATAATGAACGCATTTTACGGGTTAATCAGTGTAGGTAAACTATATGAACATCGAGAAATATCCGCTCGACCAATTCATCTAATGAGCGACGGCAGATTAGCCGCGAACAAGGATCCAAAAGCGCCTATAACATTAACACGGATGATTTTAGCTAATGGACCTATGAAGGAGCACGATGTGGTAAAAATTTTTCTACTGCTTGCCGCCTTCTGCGGCTTTTTAGCAATAATAACCGCTCTAACTATGCTGGCGTTTGTATGATGCACATCGTTAAATTAATGGCCATTTTGCTCGTTGTATGGTTAAGCATGCTTATCGGGTTCTGGATATTCGGGCGGATAATTATCCCTCTGCAACTCTCTAATCATTTGATTACTGGAATTGTTCAGACAGCTATCAGTTTATGTATGGCTGTGATTTGGCTTTGGGGATGGCGTAAACTTGCATACAGCTATTTTTGGCAGGAAATAAGCCATCAGAAAAAATTATGAGCCGAACAGCCTTAAGCCTAAAAGGGAAGAGTGTCAAATCTTAATCCTCTAAAATTGAGGACGCACAAATGGAAGCAACCAACGTTAAAAGAACAACAAGAGGAACTGTCTACGTTTCAATTGAAACTGCCTTAAACTTTTTGGCAGGTTTAATATTCTACGTGATCGCCGCTAGGATACTTCCCACAGCAGACATAGGCGGCTTAACCGCATTAACGTTCATATTTACAATAGTTCCAGTAACAGCTGAGTTAGCATTACCAACAGCTGCAGCAAAGTATATGTCAGAATTTATTGGGAGAGGAGAAACCGATAAGGCAGCAGCTGTTTCTGCTGCGGTAAAAAAAATAGTTCTAATCACATCGCTAGTCTCCTTATTCCTGGTAGCTATTCTTTCCACTTGGTTTTCCCATCTTGTGTGGGGAGACGCCTCTCACGCTCAGATATTTCTAATTCTAAGCGTTGCATTATTCTTAACAACAATTAGAGCTACTTACCTAGGATTTTTGCAAGGGCTGCAGTCCTACGGTAAATATTCTCTAGTTGGATTTTTTGCATATGCACTCGCTAGGGTAGCAGCAGTAATTTTAGTAGTTATGGGATATGGTTTAACAGGTGTTATGGTAGGCTGGCTTATAGGTGAAGTTGTTGGACTACCTCTGACAATTGCATTATTCTACGGATTCTTGCCGAAACCCACTACAACATTTGATATGAAAACACTATTTTCCTTCAGTCTCCCCCTATTCGCTCTACTATTTGTGACCACAGCCTCTGACTGGACAGATAGAATGCTGTTCTTCAGTATTTCACGTAATTTATCAAACTTAGGCGTTTACGATTTAGCTGTCAGAGGTGCCACCACTCTATCAATTTTCTACATCGCTTTCTCAACAATTGTACTGCCAACGTTTTCAGAAATTCATGGAAGAAGTGGCAGGAAGCCCATTACGCGCACTTTGAAAACAAGTCTACGTTACTTAACCTACCTAATTCTGCCCGCAGGCTTCGGATTAGCTGCAATCTCTAAGACTGCAATGGCTCTTATGTTCGGCCCAAGCTATGTCGCAATTGGAAGACTGCCGCTCGCTATTCTCGCATTAGCAACATTCTTCATAGCGATTGGTACAGTTTTTAGCTCAACTTTACAGGCAATAGGTGAAACAAGAGTATTCATTATGATAAGTTTAGCAGCCATAGTAGCCGACATCCTTGTAATTATCATTGCAGTTCCATTTTTTGGCGTAGTAGGCGCATCTTTCGGACGCATAACATTGTGGGCAGTTCTTTTTGCACTCACCTATATTGCTCTAAATAAAAGAGTACGCGTAGAATTCGATAAAGAGTCCCTATGGAAAGGTATGGTTTCATCTGTTATAATGGCTGCAATTTTACTTGGGTTCGAATTTACCTACGCTACTTCATTTTCACCAGGTTTCGACGCAGTCATCGAAATTATTTCAGGGGCTATAATTTATGGAATATGCCTATTTGCATTGAACGGCCTACATAAACGAGACTTCGAAATACTGATGCATACTGCCCCAACATTTTCACATAAAATTCTAAAACGCTTCGAGAGGTTCTTCACGCGTTAGCCACTAACTGTAGGAGTTAAGTATGTTTTCACTTCTCTTAATATGACATCAATTGGATCTTCCATTTTAGCTAACAGCATTTTTGCTCTCTCTTGCTGTACAGCTCTATAGCTATCAAGTTTACTGAAAATCTGTAAAGTTTTTCTTATAGTTTTTTTAGGGTCAGTTATTCTAGTAACTAGTCCTTCTTTAACCAAATATTTCTCCACCAGAGTAGTTTTACCCGGGTAACATGAGATTGTCGGCACTCCAAGTAAAGCTGCTTCCGCAGTCATTGTTCCTCCTGCACCTACAAAGATCGAAGTGTAGGACAGCAAGCTCGGCCCATCCACAGCGGTTTCGGGCACTGTCAAACGCTCTCCTATTGACGCTCTAAGAACAGGTGCCTGCTCTCCATAACGCGGAATGGCTACAAACTGCACGCGGTCCCCTAATTTCTCAACTAACTCTCTAATAATAGGAAGAATAACCGGCTCCTTATCGGTGGCTGTCCCTAGAAGGTAAGCTGCGAAGGCCTCTTCGGCTCGAAATGTAATTATCGGTTTGGTTGGATCAACCTTCAACCACTCAAAAACGCGTTCATCCGGTCTAAGTGTCCGTATCCACGCTACAGGGTCCAGCGCATTATACTGAACAAGCGTTTTTTCCGTAACTCCATATTTACGCCAAACCTTTAACGGTATAATTTTTGGGGCGATGAGTTTCTTCGACAATGGAATTGTAAGCCTGCAGACAGCTTCAGCGTGCGGTGAGTCGCTAACACAAATATGAGGAATACCTAAACCGAACGCAACTCTAGCTGCCTCAGGCGAAGAGAAAGATACCGCTACATCTGGCTTATACTTCACAGCTAAATCCATCAGCAGGATTACTCTACGTGCGTAGGCGTCAAGCTTTCCCTCCAAAGTTTTACCGCCATGTCTCCCTATTTCCACAGCGTCTAAACCCTTCAAAGCCATCAACTCATTCACTTCCCTATAATGGCGCGTAGTCCTGAGCACATTGTGGCCTTCTGCTTCGAGTCTACGAGAAAGCTCAGCGAAAAGGTAAACCTGTTTCGGCGTTAAAATATCAATCCAAACCTTTCCCAACAACCTGCCCCCTAAACTGGAAAAATCCTCGACATATATAAGAAGCCTTAATCAACTACCTAGAAATAAATTCGCGGGTATCCTCTGCCAAATTCATATGAACTACTGCAGCGTCTATGTTATAAAAAATAGATTGGTTTAACAAATTTAGCTCGCATAGGCATTTGAGCTAAAGAGTTAAAAACTCTTGATAAGATATTTCACTTCCCTCTCAGACAATTAGCGAGTGTATAGAACTAATTCACAAAGGCGGATTTTTATGCCGGATATTATGGACTTAAAGCCCGAAGAAATTTCCACCAAAATTAGTAAAGGTGAAATTTCAATCTGCATCGTTGGACTAGGCTCTATGGGTCTACCTGCAGCCTGCCTTTTCGCCGAAGCCGGCGCTAAAGTTATCGGAGTTGACGTGGATCGGTGTGTAGTTGAAAAAGTGAACAAAGGGAAGAGTCCTCTAACTGAGCCGGGTTTAGAAAATTTAATTAAAAATTTCGTCGGCAAAGGGCAACTTCAAGCTACAGATGACGCTAAAGACGCGGCGTCAAAAAGTGATATAGCAATAATAATTGTGCCGACAATGATTGACAAATTGAAGAGACCTGATTACTCAATCGTTGAAAAAGCCTGTAAAAACATCGGCCAAGGAATAAAGAAAGGAGCTCTAATAATTTTCGAAAGCACTGTAGGCCCAGGAGTCACGGAAACAGTTGTCAAAAAAGAATTGGAAGAAGCGTCCGGCCTCAAAGCCGATGTCGACTTCGGGTTAGCTTACAGTCCAATAAGAGCCACCGTTGGACGCACTTTGAAAGATATTATGAACTATCCGCGAATAGTCGGGGCCAACGATAAAAGAAGCTTAGAGGCAGCCGCAGCCGTTTTATCCACAATAGCGAAAGGCGGAATTATCCGAACTAGAGACATTAAAACTGCTGAGGCCGTTAAACTATTTGAGAACGTATACCGCGACGTAAACATCGCCTTAGCTAATGAGTTAGCAGTTTTCTGCGAAGCAGCAGGAATAGATTACTTCGAATGCATGAATGCAGCTATTACGCAGCCGTACTGTCATCTTCACATTCCCAGCACAGGGGTCGGAGGCTCATGTATTCCAGTCAACCCCTACTTCCTCATAGAAGAGTCTGAAGATTTAGGCGTCAAACCGCAGATGGTTCGACTAGCTCGAAGAGTTAACGATGCTATGCCAAGCCACATGCTTCGACTCATAGAGAGTGCAGCGAAGACCTGTAAAAAAAGCTTGAAAAGAACAAGAATCGCGGTTCTCGGCATATCATATAGAGCGAATGTAAAGGAGCCAAGATACTCTGTTGTTAAAGACCTAGTTAACCTGCTTAAGAAAAGAGGAGTACGTGTTGCAGTCTACGACCCATATTTCACAACTGAAGAACTAAAAGAACTAGGCTACGACGGCTACGGCAGATTAGAGCGGGTCGTAGAAAACGTTGACTGCATAGTTATTGCTGTTGGGCACGATGAATTTAAACGGCTTAACTTAAAGAATCTAAAAAGATTAACGCGTAAACCGGCTGCAATAATCGATGGAGGAAATACACTTAATCCGTCCGAGGTTGAGGCGGCTGGATTTATCTATCGAGGACTCGGACACGGGTCAATGAGAAAATAATTTCCATTTTTTATATTAATTGGAGATGAAGATAGGTGGACAAGGTAAATGTTGCTGTAATAGGGGTAGGCGGATGGGGCAGAAACTTTGTACGTGTCTTCAGCGAATTAGACGAATGTAGACTTGCTGCTATTTGCGACGTTGATGAAAGTAAGCTAAAAGACTTCAGCGAAAAATATGAAGCTGAAAAATTTACTGATTATCGATTAATGCTTGAGAAAGTTAAAGATTTGGACGCCGTCGCAGTTGTTACTCCCACACAGTTCCACTATGAAACAGCAATTGACGTAATAAACGCTGGAAAACATGTCTTCGTTGAGAAACCTATATGCGACTCTTCCGTGAAGGCTAAAAAACTTGTTAATGCAGCGTTAAACCGTAAAGTTAAGCTCACCGTTGGACATATTGAACGCTTCAATCCTGCTGTTAACGAATTGAAGATTAGACTTGATAATGGTGATCTTGGAGAAATAATATCGATCACTTCCAGGCGTATTGGGCGTCCAGTTAAACTAAGCGGAATCGGCGTTGTACGCGATTTAGCAGTACACGACATCGACATTATGCGTTTTCTCATAGGTAACGATCCTAAATCTGTTTTCGCACGATGCGGACCCATAAAAAAATCCGCATTTGAAGATCACGCTGAAATAATGTTAGGCTTTGACGAGGTTAAATCCGGTTACATCGAGGTCAACTGGCTCACCCTGAAAAAGGAACGCTCCTTAACTGTAACATGCAGCGAAGCTGTTGGGGTCGTTAACTATGTTGATAAATCATCAGTCATCGAACATCCCACTCGAAACGTGGAATTTAAATCACCGAAAGAAGAGCCGTTGAA
>CAYYPV010000060.1:0-3905 GCA_964473665.1 uncultured Candidatus Bathyarchaeia archaeon | reverse complement strand
ACAATCCTTAAACGCGGATTATTCCCTAAAATGCTTCTTAAGGAAATCGATTTTACATCTGTTGACATGTTATCAACAAATACAATTTTAAAGTTTGGGTAATCTAAATGTAATACTGAATTTAGATAGTGATATAGGATTTGGTACCATTATATTCATTTTTGACCACCAACTACTAGTGACTAGTGTAGTCTACTCATAAGTTAACCGAGCACTCTTTCGAAAAAAGCTAACGATTTAACTAAACTTTTTGGCAATAATTTCTTAATAAGATCAAAATCATCTTTTTTTACCGCATGCAAAAGTCTTAACATTACAAGATAGGCAACGACACCTACAAGTATGTAGACTGGAAGCAATACCGTACTCATGTACAGTAATTCTGTAATTCCTACAATTGCACCCATAAAAATTGAAGCAATCCATGCTTTTACAAGTGCTTCCTTATCAAAATGTACTCCGTAAACGCCTCTTAACCTATATATGTAGTACCCAAAACCTACTAGAATCATTGCCACTCTGCCTAAGGCAGCGCCGTTCATGCCTAGTTCGGGTATAAGCATTAGGCTGACTACTATGTCCGTTACTATTGATACAGCACTCACTTCAAGAAATACTCTTGTTGCCTCAATTGACATTAAAAGAGGATCTGTGACAGTAGTGAGGCACGTAAATCCTATTGCTATAGATATAATTGCAAGGGGAATGTAGCCTATGCCATAAGCATTTCCGAAAACCAGTACCAGTATGGGATTGGAGATCAGGGCAAGTCCTACGCACATTGGGATAAACATTAAGAATACGTATCTGGAGGCTTTTATAGACGCTATCTTCAACGCATTCTCACTAGAACCTCCATAAAGTTCTGAAAGTTGAGGAAAAAGTGCAGTTTTCATAGCTGACGGCAAAAGACTTAGAGCAGAAGTTGCTGATATGGCTACTGAGTATATGCCTAAGCTTGTAAGGTTTATGTTTACAAGGATTATGTACTTATCAATATAGCTCGATGCGTAGGCTAAGATACTCGTGAAATAAAGTGGGATTGAATATTTTATCATCTTGGTTGTGAGAAATGGCGCGGTAGAACCATTGCCGCCTCTGAAAGGTGAAAAGGCAACCGGAATAGTAATAACTAGTGATATAACGCCGCTGACCGCCCATCCAACAATTACACCCCATAGACCGTAACCTTGAATCAACAGAAGAATCATTACACCAATTGATAATGAGCTTCCGATAATCATTATAATCGTGGCTACCTTAAACTTCTGCAATCCATACAGCACTCCAGTTAAAAATGGGCCTAACACCTGCGCAAAAATGCAAAATGAAAGAACGTAAATAATAAGTTGAGAAACTCTACTGCCGAATATTGTCATTGAAAATGCATTAAGACAGGGTACGCTTACCCCAGCTGCCGCAGCGCTTACAATAACACCTATCAACATCGATTTCTCGAAAACTGCTTTGGCTAAATCAGGTCTTCTTCCAGTATACTCTGAAATATACTTAGTAACCGCAGTAGGGACCGATAATACCGCCAAAGTTCCGATTAAGGATGTAAATAATGTAATGGCCGCGATAACTCCGATATCTTCAACTGGAAGCTTCCTTGCTGCAACAATATAGAACAAGATTGAGAATACACTACTCAGAGCACCCTGCACGAACATGTACATCGAGCCTTTAGCAACCCTTACACCGCGTTCTTCCACACTCATACTGTTCCTCTCTGATTCAGTCTTAACCGAATTACGCACTCCATTATGTAAATTTAAATTAAACTTAAAAATAAACAAATAGTTCGGGGAAGCAAATTTTTATGAATAAACATTCTTAAAGCTCTTTATTAGCCTTCTTCATGATAAACTGTTAAACTCTTAATTATTGAGTCTAGTGTAAGACTGGAACATGTTACCTTGCTTTTTTTTTTATCACCACTAGAAATGTCTCTTTTTAATAAGAACGCTGAGCTCAGATTTATTCAACTCTTAATTTTATTGTAAATATGCATGTATGTTTCTAGGGTTTTATCCCATGTGAGTTTCATGGCATAATCCCTACCATTTTTACCTAATAAGTAGCTAAATTTTTTATCGCCTAACAACTTTTTAATCCAGTAAGAGAACCTGCTTAGTTCATCTTCTATAATTACGTCTTTACCATTAACCAAATCAAAACCTTGGCACCCTATAGAAGTTGTTATTACCGGAATCCCTGCAGCCAGAAACTCCGACATTTTAACTTTCATGCCACTTCCCCTCATTAAAGGGATTATGCCGACGGTTGCTCTAGCATAATATCTCAAAAGTTCATCGTCAGATACAATACCTTTGAGTATTACATTAGATGGGATAGATCCTAATTTGATGAGTTCATCGCAAACTGCGCCTATGATTATAAATTTGATATCAGTTAATCTGGGCGCTATTTCCCGCAGAATAAATGAGGCCGCCTCAATGTTTGGAAAATAATATGAGCCTATAAACAACACTTCATCATCAGCAGGATTACGTACTATATCTAAAAATGCTTCATCCACGCCATTTGGGACAATCCACTTCTCATTCTTAGTAAGACCCATAACTTTCTCTGCGATAGAATAGTCTAACTTACTAAGAAAAACTAATGTGCCAATTTTTGACAGTTGACGGCATTCAATCGAAAAGAGTATTTTAATAAGGAACCTACTTGCCCACGACTTCTCATTTAGATACCAGTACGTAACTATATCGTGAACCGTATGGACATGTGCAATTGACATTTTTTTAGCTGTTTTAATTGGAATGTCAATCAAACCATGAAATTCTGATTGTAATATATCGCTATCCAATAACATTTCTCTCAAAAATGCTGCAATTTTATAATCGTAATAAATGAGATGAAATGTGGTTACCAGAAAACCTCTTTGTAACCTAAATAATTTTTCTAACAGTCGAATAAACATGAAGACAATACGGAACATTGAAGAAATACGAATGTAGAGAAACTTTGCATTGCCATATTTGATACTTCTATGTTGATTAAGAGTCGGTATCACAACTATTACATTTGCACGTCTTGAGATATAATCTATCATCTTGAGGAGGCGTGTTCCTCCGCCGTGTTTACTATAAAGTGGATCGTTGAAAGTGAATATTGTAATTTTCAATCATAATGCCTCTGTTAACAGTTAAATCACGCAAATACATCGAATATAGTGTGAGTTTTAAGATTATAACCGAAAATTAATGGGCTCTCTTTTTGCAAAAAAAATCATCCTATCCACTTATATCGCGTGAATATGATTCTTGCTTTTAACTCAATTGAAATGCCACAACAGGTGTCTTTACCATCAATTTACTAGTTATTTCATTGTCGGATATTCGTCGAATTATGCATTGTATTCTTAAACGCTTATTCCAAGTTTGTTTGAAATTCAATAAATTCCAAGAAATCGCCTTAAGGTACGCTATCAACCGATTAAATGTCTCATCGAAATTTCCTTTTAGCACAGGAAATAGTACTACACAACACATTATCCCTAGGGTAACTGGCAAATATTCAACTAGATTATTAGCCTCATAGTTTTTCAATAGCATTGAAATGGTATTCTTATTTGCATGAAATCTTACTGAACGCTCATATTTCGTAGCTCTTTTTTTCATTTCTTTACGTATGCCACCCACGAAATGATAGACAACTGAAGTTGGAACATAGACAACTTTGTATCCGTTTAGCCAAATTCTCCAACATAAATCGATTTCTTCAGCTCCGAAATAAAATTGGGTGTCAAATAATCCAACCTTATCAAACGTCCATTTTCTAACCCCTATTGCAGCTCCCAATGCAAAAAATATCTCACCAATTACGTACTGATCACAATCCTCTCTCCCTCTTCCCCTAAAATACCCAAAACCATAACG
>CAYYPV010000059.1:0-1821 GCA_964473665.1 uncultured Candidatus Bathyarchaeia archaeon | reverse complement strand
CATTGGGGCTTCCTCACTTAAAGTTACTTACTAGTTATACCCCTAAGTGTACCTGCTGCATAAGCCATTGAAGAAGCTGTTAATAGAAAAGGTAGTAGCGGGTGTTCCCTAAACTTAGTTAAATGTTTAAAAAATGTTAGAGGCGATAAGATGATTAGAAGCTTAGATTTTAGTGCAGGTTCACCTGAAAGTTTCCTTGCTATTAAAGACCATCTGCCAAAGTCATATTGTTGATACAAAAACTGACCTAATGTTTCAGGGTGTTTATGGTAAACTATTGCTTTTGGTTCAAACTCTACTTTGTACCCCTTACGAATTATTCTCCAAGCTATTTCAACATCCTCTGCCGCATGCAGACGTTCACTGTACATTCCAACCTCATGCAGAACATCTCTTCGATAAAGTACACATCCAGTTCCGTGAGGTGGCTTATCACGTAAAATTAGGTCAATTAGCTTTGGAATTAGCTTATCTGCATTACTTGCGTGTATATTACTATTAACTCCAGCTACATTTCTTGCCGTAATGTGCGCTGCAAGATGTTTTAACCAATCTTTGTCTGCTGTAGCATCAGAATCTATGAATGCAACCATCTTGCTTCGAGCCGAGATTATCCCTCTGTTTCTAGCTCTCCCTCTGCCAGGAATAGGCTCGCTAACTACGGTAGCGCCAGTGTCCAGAGCTATTTTTGATGTTAAGTCAGTTGAACCATTATCCACAACTAAAATTTCTGCTGGAGGTAAACTTTGGACCTTAAGTGAATTAATACATTCTTTAATTGTAAGGCTTGAATTACGGGCAATTATGATCACTGAGCAATCATTCATTATGGAATTCTCCTTAAAATAAACCGGGTAGACATTAAGAACAGGACGCCTGGAAGGTATTTTGGTTGTCTAGAGACTTCTTTTAAAATCCTTTTTCTATGAAAGTTGGCTCTTACTATGAGACTGAAACTATCTGCTCCATAAGTGCTCTTTAACAGTCGAAAGGGCCGTCTAGAAAGGATGGTTTTTTGTATTACATTATTAAAGCCCACATCTTCATCGTGTACAATGTAACCATTAGCAATGGCGCCGACCTTGTATCCGCTACGCAGAGCTCTCTGAAGAATTTCTAAATCATCGCATAAAATGAATCGTGGATCTAATAATCCGATTTTCTCCAGAACCTCACGTTTAAAGAACATTGTTTTAAATGTGCTTTCTCTTACGATGGCTATACAGTTGGCTACATATGATTTTGTGGGCTTTTTAACTACAGGTACGGCGACTACGTCATAGCCCTCTTCAATTTTTTTAACGCACTCTTCAATTGCTCCTGCTGATAAGTACTCGTCTTCATCAAGAAAATACACATACTCTCCTTTGCTAAGCTTGAACCCGTAGTTTCTCTTCTCGGCTGGAAATCCCTCAAGTTCAACTTTAATTATCTCAACGTTCTGATAAGTTTGATTTTCAATTGCTCTAATACAGTTTTCAGCTTTGATAGAGTTGTGAACTGGAATGATTATTGAGACCAGATTTTTCATTCAGCTAATTCCTCGTATATCTTAACAACTTTTTCAGCAATTTTTTTCGGATCATGCTGTTGCTGTACATATTTAACCCCTTTATCTACAAGAGAATCTCTGATTTGGCGAGAGCTTACCAAATTTGAAAGAGCTTCAGCAATTTCGTCTGGCGTGCTAGCGTCTTTTACAGGCGTTTCCGGATAAAGACTTCTGTTCACAAACTGAATAACTGGCCGCCCGCAAGCCATTGCTTCTAGGCTAACCATTAAGGTTATTCCTAAATTAAAATCGGTTACTACAATATCAGC
>CAYYPV010000058.1:0-2238 GCA_964473665.1 uncultured Candidatus Bathyarchaeia archaeon | reverse complement strand
CGATTCTACACCTAACATTTTTATCGGCGTAATATTCGTCAGAACCACAACCTGCTTTCCCTTCAGCTCCGAAGGTTCATACCAAGATCGAATGCCTGCTACAGCCTGTTTAATCAAGCCATCGCCGATGTCTATTTTTAGTTTGACAAGTTTAGTAGAATTTTGCACTGGCTCCGCATCCACTATAGTGCCTATTCTAAGATCTAATTTTGAAAACTCATCAATTGAAACTGGGGCGCCCTTCTTTGTTGCAGATTCCAAGTTTCTTCTTAATTCTCCCTTTTGAGCCTGAATTACCTCCGCTTCAATTTTCGTAAATAACGGTTTCGGTTCACCTATTTTATGTCCAGCTTGGAGTTTTACCACAGCGTCACTCCACTTTTGCTTATGAACATCTCCTTCAAGGTTTAACAAACTCCATATTTTTTCCGCTGTATACGGAAGAAACGGCTCAAGCAAAGTGCCTAATGACTTAACAATCTGATCAGCAACAAATAAGGCCGTTCCAGCTTTCTCTTTTGACGTTTTAATCGTTATCCACGGCTGTTTATCATTCAGATACTTATTCCCTATAGCCGCCAGCTCTATTATATCCCTAAGCGCGGAGTTAAAATTGAATTTTTCAATACCTGTTTCAACATCCCTGCAAGTCCTACTTATAGAATCTAAAGTACTTTGATCACTTTGATCTAATTTTCCAGGTTTCGGAATTTCTCCATCAAAATTTTGATAAGTAAAGACTAAAGCTCTATGTATGAAATTTCCCAATATATCGTTAAGTTCATCATTATGTCGCTTCGCAAACTCATCCCATGAAAAGTCAATATCCCTTTGTAGCGGGGCGATAATTGTTAAATAATATCTCAACGAATCCGGCTCAAATTTCTTTACGTAGTCAGATACCTCAACAACCCACCCCCTACTCTTCGATAGCTTCTTACCCTCAAGTGTAAGAAATTCACCTGCAACAACATTATCAGGAAGATTATAGTCCCCATGCGCCTTCAGCATAGCCGGCCAGAAAATCGCATGGTGATAAATTATATCTTTACCAACAAAATGTATTATTCTACTATCCTTATCCTTCCAGTACTCCGCCCAAAAGTTAGGCTTTCCAATTTTCTCCGATAAAACTAATGTCGATGCAATGTAGCCAATCGGGGCATCAAACCAGACGTAGATAACCTTTCCCTCAGCACCTTTAACTGGAACCGGCACACCCCACTTCAAATCTCGCGTTATACACCAATCTTTCAAACCGTCCTTCAGCCACTGCGACGCATAATTTTTAACGTTAGCTGGAAGACGCTCAATCCATTTCTCAAGAAAATCTTGAAATGCACTCAATTTGAAAAACCAATGCCTAGTCTTTTCAACTCTAGGAGTTGTACCGCAGACCACACAGTATGGCTTAATGAGTTCCGTCGGCCTCAAATAACGCCCACAGGCTTCACAAGAGTCACCCCTAGCTCCCTCAGCCTTACAATATGGGCATACCCCCTCCACATACCTGTCCGGCAGAAAACGCTTACAGTTAGGGCAGAATAACTGCTCATACTCCGACTCATAAATGAAACCTCGCTCGAGAAGACGCTCAAAAAACTCTTGCGTTAATCTATAATGCTCAGGATTTGTTGTTCGAGAGAATATGTCTAACGAGCAACCCACATTCTTCAAGTCTTCATAAATTAGCTTATGATATCTATCAACAAACTCCTTCGGAGTAACTCCCTCCTTTTCAGCCCTAACCGCTATCGGGGTGCCATGCTCATCCGATGCACAGACGTAAACCGCTTCATACCCTTTCAGCCGCAAATATCTAACATAAATGTCCGCTGGAATATACGTCGAACGAAGATGGCCTAAATGGAGCCTTGCATTCGCATAAGGCAACGCTGCTGTAACTAGAAATTTAACGAGCAGAGACACCTCCTAGTACACTTAGAAATACTTCTTCTGAAAAGAACTCTGACACTTAAGGTTTAAGCTTTCCGTTTACCCACTTCAAGAAAAGAGGGCTATACATTCCGTTCAGTGCAAGGGTAAATTAAATAAAATTTAGCATATCCACTTTTCATTTGGAGCCTATGAAAACTGGAAAAACAAAGAAAAATATCGCCAAGAGACTTCATTTAGGTTAATATTGCACATTAATCATAAATATTACACAGAAAGCATAAATCGAATGATGTAAATTGCAAGAACCAACAAACTATCTTGTAACAAACAATGAGGTCT
>CAYYPV010000057.1:0-9930 GCA_964473665.1 uncultured Candidatus Bathyarchaeia archaeon | reverse complement strand
ATATTCCTGATGCTTTTTTGTCCACAATTTTCAGTACTAATTCAGCAAGATTATCTGCAAGCGTTGGAGAATCGTAATGATCTTCCACGATGTTTATGTTCGTTCCTTTTCTAAGCGAGGATATGATCCAAGTTGCGAAGTTTAATTTCCATTTGTGCCATCCATATATTGCGCTTGCACGTGCTATCGCATATTTTTCGCATTCTTCCTCTATAATTTCTTCTCCTTTCAATTTTGTTAACCCGTAGTAACTTACTGGATTCACCGAATCATTCTCAGAGTAATGCCCTTTTTGGCCGTCGAAAATATAGTCGGTAGAGATGTAAATTAGCCTTGCACCAGATTTACTACAAGCTTCAACGATATTTTTAGTTCCTTCAACATTTGCTTTCCAAGCCCATTTCTTATCCGTTTCGCATTTGTCGACGTCGGTTTCTCCTGCAGCATGTATCAGTACATCTGGTTTAAATTTCTGTATAACTTTGAAGACTTTTTCTCTCTTTGTTATGTTCATTTCAATAGAGTTAGAGAAGAGCGAACGTTGGTGATGCGTGGGTATAATTTCGTAGTTGTCTCCAGCCAGTTTCACAATTTTGCTGCCTAATAGGCCAGACCCGCCTGTAACTAGAATTTTTTCCAAAATTCGAGCTCCTCAATTTTGGCTGCGAGTGGTTTCCACCACCATTCGTTTGATAGGTACCAATCAACTGTTTCCTTCAACCCATTATTGAACTCGGTTTTTGGTTTCCATCCGAGTTTGTTTGTTTCCGAGCTATCTAAAGAGTATCGTCTATCATGTGCTGGTCTATCTTTAACGAATTCTATGAGTTTTTCAGTTTTCCCAAGCATTTCCAAAATTGCTTTAACAATTTCGATGTTTGTTTTCTCTTCGCCAGCTCCAATGTTATAGATTTTTCCAGCTTCACCCTTTTGGAGGATTAAGTCTATTGCTGCACAGTTATCTAGAACGTATAACCAGTCTCTCACCTGTTTCCCATCGCCATATATCGGAAGCGGCTTGTTTAGGATGGCTCTTATGATGAGTTTTGGTATTAGTTTTTCAGGATGTTGGTATGGTCCATAGTTGTTTGAGCTACGTGTAATCATAACTGGTAAGCCGTAGGTTTTGTAATAGGCTAAAGCTAAAAGGTCCGCTCCTCCCTTGCTCGCTGAATATGGGCTTGATGCGTTGAGAGGATCCGTTTCCTTGAATGATCCTTTTGGAATGCTTCCGTATATTTCATCAGTTGAAATCTGAATATAGTTTTTAATATCATGGTGTCTGGAGAGTTCAAGTAGAGTATAGGTTCCGAGTACGTCTGTTTTTACGAATGAGCCTGCTTCAATTATGCTTCTGTCGACGTGAGTCTCTGCTGCCCCGTTAATTATTGTATCTATTTCCTCTCGCTTTATTATTCTTTCAACTAGGGTTTTATTGCAAATGTCTCCTTTGTAGAATTTGTAATTCTTATTTTTTTGGACATCGCGTAAATTGTTGAGGTTAGCTGCGTAGGTTAGTTTATCTAAATTGACGATTCTGGACTCAGGATGCTTGATTAGTTCATAGCGGATGAAGTTTGAGAAAATAAAGCCGCATCCGCCTGTTACTAGAAGTTTCAATCTGTTTCATCATCCGTGTTTTAATCCTGGCGTTAAGCCCCAATCGTACTTTATTTTGTTTGTAGTGGGCGACAATCTGTACTCGTCTGGCGTTTTGTAGTTGTAGAGTTCTGTTGGGATGTTTATTATGTAAGCTATTTCATGTATTGCTTTGAATCCGTGCCAGAGACCTGGAGGAATCTTTACAAGAACGGGATTCCTCTCTCCTATGTAGAAGTCGGTTAGTTCGCCTTTTGTTTTTGAGTGAATTCGGCCGTCATAGACTGCGAGTTTTATCATGCCTTTGATACAGAACATATGGTCTGTTTGTTTTTTGTGCATGTGCCAGCCTTTCACTACGTTTGGGTAGGCTGTGGTGAGGTATACTTGCCCGAATTTTTGAAATATATCCCAGTCAGATCTTAAGATTTCTATCAGCCAGCCTCTTTCGTCGTGGATCGGGTTCAATTTTTTAACTATTAGGCCGTTTATCATTTTGCTGCCCCTTGCTAGCCTCTTTCAGTGAGTTAGAGTTGCTTTATTCTTATATTCTTAAAGCTTTATGAAGAGGAAGCTCTGAACATGCTGCCGTTTTAACGAGCTTTTTTAATAATTTGTAAGATCTCCTTGCTTGTCAGGATTTCAGCTAGTTCAGTGATTTCTGGTTTATCAAAGTGTTTTTTATTGCCGGTAAGTATTCCCGCCTTGAGTGTTAGAGCGGAAGCAAGTATTGGGGCGTCTTCTTTATGCTCTAATAGATTTTCAGCTTTTAATAGAAAGTCTGTGTATTCGCTTCGAGGAATCCATATTGTAGGCAGGAGTTTTATTGTCGAACTCGCTTCTTCAGCGGAATAATTTAGTTTCCGCTGTAGTATTCTCTTTAGTTCTTCTTGAACTGTATCTGGTGAGATTAGGATTAGTTCTCCTTTGCCAGCTGCTTTTAGTATTTCAGCTTCATTTCCATGCCAATTGTAGAGGGCTGAGAAGTAAATGTTTGTGTCTACGATTACGGTTATTTTTGGAACCATTCTTTGTATATTTCCTTTCGTATCTTCTCATTTTCCCTCATAATTCCTTCTAAGGTTAGGTTCCTTTCTTTGAGTTTCTTCCGGAATGACTCTGAAGTTTTTTCAAGTTGTTTTTCTTCAAAATTCGCTATCATGGCTTTAAGGAGTTCCTCTACAGATGAGTACCCTAGCTCCAGCTTCATTCCCATAAGTTTCCTGCGCACTTCTTCGGACACCGTTATAGTTGAGACCATAAATTATAATTGTTTAATTTTTTAATATTTTAATATTTCGGTATCAAGTCCTTATACTTAACGTGGCGATTAAAAATCATTAAAGAAGCGTTTATAATTAAAGCATCCATGGACTTTAGCTATGAGTAAAATGAAGTTAGATTATAGTGACCTACGGATCCTTGTTACTGGCGGAGCTGGATTTATTGGTAGCCACACTGTGGACGCTCTCATGGTTCGGGGGGCTGCTACATGTGTTTTGGATAATTTTAGCACTGGAAGAGTAGAGAATCTTGAGCACTGGATGAAGAATCGAAATTTAAAATTAATTCACGGCGACCTCCTAAATTCAACGGATATAGGAAAAGCGATGAAGAATTCTGAAGTGGTTTTTCATTTGGCCGCAAATCCTGAGGTTAGAGTCGGATTAGATAATCCTGATGTGCATTTTAAGCAGAATGTGGTTGCAACACATAATCTTCTAGAAGCTGTTAGAAAGAGTGATGTTGAGGTTGTTGGTTTTACTTCAACGTCAACTGTTTATGGGGAAGCTTCTGAAATTCCTACACCTGAAGATTATTCTCCTTTGCTGCCAATTTCCGTGTATGGAGCCTCCAAGCTTGCATGTGAGGCTCTGTTGACTTCGTATTCACATACATATGGTCTTAAGGTGATTATTTACCGTTTAGCAAACATAGTAGGTCCGAGAAGCCGCCACGGGGTAACATGGGATTTTGTGCATAAGTTGAAAAAAAACCCAAAGAAGCTGGAGATATTGGGAGATGGCACTCAGATAAAATCGTATCTTCATGTCGGCGACTGCGTCGAAGCTATGCTTCTGGGATTAGAGAAAGCGCAGGGTAACACAGCAATTTACAATGTTGGATCCGAGGATCAGGTGGACGTGAAAAGCATAGCTAAAATAGTCGTAAACGAAATGGGACTTAAGAATGTTAAATTTGAGTTTACAGGTGGAGTTGAAGGCGGTAGGGGATGGACTGGTGACGTTAAGAGCATGTTTCTTGATGCTGGCAAATTGAAGCAGCTTGGCTGGAAACCGAAATATCGTAGTGCTGAAGCAGTAAGGCTGACTGCTAAATCAACTTTAGGCAGTTTTTAATGTAAACTCTTTTCTTCTGATTCTTTCTGCGCCTTGATGCGCCTTTGGCTTCATAATTTTTTTCTTATGTGTTTCTAAGAGTTCATTTAACGAGACCATGCTTTTCGAGCTCATGAAGAGCTAGCTCTACTGAGTCTTTGGGCAAAGATTGTTTACGAACCCAGTTTAGAGTTTCTGAAAGACCTTGCTCGAATGTATACTTTGGTTGAAATCCGATTTGCTTTATTTTACTGATATTTGCGTACACATGTCTAACATCGCCAGCTCTGAATCTATTTGTGATCATTGGCCTAAGGTTAGTTTTGGATAGCTTCGCGAGCTTTTCTGCTACCTCAAGGATGGATGTCATTTTTCCTGTTCCCACATTGAAGTACTGATAGTTTGCCGCTTCTTTTTCAAGCGCCGTGATATTCGCGTTTGCGATATCTTTCACATATATGAAATCACGAATTTGTTTTCCGTCTTCGAAAATTATTGGAGGTTTATTGTTTAGCAGTCGAGCTGTGAATATGGCCATGCATCCTGTATAGGGATTGCTGAGGGCTTGACGCGGTCCATATATGTTGAAGTACCTTAATGCAACCGTTGGAATCCCATAGGTTTCACCTATAAGGAGACACATCTCTTCCTGGTGGCGTTTAGTTTGGGCATACACAGACGTAGGTTGTAACGGTTTTTCCTCGTCAACCGGTATTGGCTTGACTGTTCTACCACAGTTTGGGCACTTTTGTTCCCAGTCGCATTTTTTCATTTGTTCTTCGCTTCTAAGACTTGGAAAGATTGGCCCACATTTTTCGCAGAGATATTTTCCTTCACCGTAAATTGACATTGATGAAGCTACAACTAGTTTTTTCACGTTATTCTCTTCATTTGTCAGGACGTCTAGCAGATTCGCTGTTCCGAGTGTATTTGATTCTGTGTAGTCTTCAATCTGATACATTGATTGGCCTACGCCAACCTTCGCTGCTAGATGAAGCACTGCATCAATGTCTTCTAATGCCTTAATTATGTCTGATCTATTTCGCACATCGCCGTACAAGAATTCGGCTTTATTGTTTAGATATGCTGGGGGTTTCTTTGTCTTGCCGTGCACTTGTGGATCTAAATTGTCTAGAACTCTAACTGCGTAGCCTTTGTCAACTAGTGCATCAACCGTGTGAGATCCGACGAAACCAGCGCCGCCGGTTACTAAAACTTGGTCTATTTTCGTCAATTTTTGTTTGCCCCTGTTTATGAAGTTAGGTAATATTCCACTGTGAAGTATTTATATTTCAATTTCTTTCATCAGACGGGCGTAATCCTCCGATGTCATGCGCCATCCAGCCGATATCATCTGGTTTACTGCATCTTTGATTTGTTTGCGTGTAAGTTTGCCTCGGTAGAAGAGCCTCAGGAGTAGATAGGCGGTTCCATGTGACTCGATACCATATATGCGGGCTACTTCTCTTGCGATGCTTTCATCTATCACTGCAATTCCGCCTAAATCCTTTGCTAAAGCAAGTACTTCGATTTCTCCAGAATGTAAATCGGGTAGGTGGGATAGTAATGTGATAAATTCTGTGTTTTTTGGTTCTTTTATTTTTATGATTGATTGCTTTATGATATCCTCTGCCACGAAAGCGTCGGGAGCGCCCAGTTTTTTTCCATTAGTTACAACTTGCTCTATGACTTTGGTAACGGTTAATTTTTCTTCAGGGAATTCACTAAAAATGTAGGATAAACCTGTTTTGCATAGGTAAATAATTGGTGTAGCGTCTAAAACAAGTGGTTTCAGCAATTCTGACTTCTCTCTGAAAGTTACTTTCTTCCCTTTGCTTCAGCTTTCTTGGCTGCTTCTATATCCTCTTCCAAGTCCTTAGGAGTTATATGCGCAGGTATCCTCAGTCTGTTAAATTCGTTGAGCATTTCTCTTAATGAAAGCCCAGCTAATTGGGAGGATTTCCAAAGGGTAACTTTACCCGACCTGTATAGCTCGATCGCCCTTCTCTTTTTCCATTCGTCAACTCCAATTTCGAGTATTTTCCTTACTGCGGTTGATTTATCTAAGCCCTCTAGATTCATTATTTCAATTATCTCTTTTTCCAGTTTGTCAGGTATCCTAGTTGCAACTGTTTTTTGCGTCAAGCTCATCACTGTTTGCGTTTATTGCAAATGCAAACATATAAACTTGTCGAAGCGGATTCAAGTTGCCCTCAACACATATTTTACTTAGGCGTTAAGCTCAGTTCATCCCAACCTTAAACCTTTTACGCCTCAAGGAGGTTAAACATCAGAGTCAACGTGGTCAGTATGGACTTGGTACGTGTACTAATCACAGGCGGCGCAGGCTTCGTAGGATCCAATTTAGCTGATTATTTGTTGCGGAATAGCGATGCCGATGTGGTCATCTATGATAATATGTCAAGACAGGGTGTTGAGAATAACGTTGAGTGGCTAAAGAGTAGATATTCTAAGTCGGGCAGGCTACAGGTCGTTAAGGCGGATATCAGAGATTACGCGCGTCTTGTTAAGGCTGCTAAGGATGTTAACGTTATTTATCATACGGCAGCCCAAGTAGCGGTTACTACGTCGCTTGCTGACCCTTTCACAGATTTTGAGGTTAATGCTCGTGGCACATTGAATGTTCTTGAGGCAGCTAGGAAGCTTAGAACAGAGCCGATCATCGTTTTAACTTCAACCAATAAGGTGTTCGGTGATTTAGTTAGAGTTGCGGTTGAGGAAGAGAAGACCAGATATGATTTTAAAAATATGAAAGCGGGAGTTGACGAGAAAATTCCTCTTGACCCGATAAGTCCGTATGGCTGTTCAAAGTGCACTGCAGACGAGTATGTATTAGATTACTATCGTACATATGGTTTGAAGACTGTTGTTTTCCGAATGTCGTGCATTTATGGGCCGCGCCAGTTCGGAACTGAAGATCAAGGTTGGATATGTTTTTTCGCCGTATCTGCTCTTTTAGGTAGACTGATCACGATTTATGGTGATGGTAAGCAGGTGAGAGATGTTCTATTTATTGATGATTTGGCCAGAGCCTTTGATTTAGCTGTGAAGAACATTGGTAAAGCCAAAGGCAATGCATATAACATTGGTGGAGGGTCAAAGAATACCTTTTCGCTTCTTGAATTAATCGAGTATCTTAAACTGCTTACTGGTAAAGAAATAAAGTTCACGTTTGATAAATGGAGACCAGGAGACCAAAGGGTCTATTACACTGACATAAGACGGGCTAAAAAAGAGCTAGGCTGGTCACCGCAAGTGGATAAGCGTGATGGAGTTAAGAAACTATTAACTTGGGCGCAAGATAACATGGCTTTTTTTAGGTACTTTTACAGATAAACGAAAAACTATAAGAAAATTTACTGAAAAGACATAGATGAGTGAGGCTTCTGATGTGAATCTTTTAACCATGAGCCGAAATGAAATTGCGGATGCGATTGAGCGTGGAAGAATTACTTTATGTATTATTGGATTGGGTTATGTTGGGCTGTGTCTGGGCGGAGTGTTAGCTGATTCTGGTTTTAATGTTATTGGCGCTGACATTAACCCTAAGGCTGTTGAGTTGGTTAATGGTGGAAGGGCGCCGTTCTACGAACCTGGTTTAGATGAGTTGCTTAAAAATGATGTTAAAAAAATGAATTTGCGAGCAACAACTAATGTTATTGAGGCGGTCAAAAAAAGTCAAGTTGTTTACATTACAGTGGGCACTCCACTGGATGAGAATGAAAAAATTAATCTTAACTTCATGAAAGAGGCATCCCGGGATGTGGGGAGAGGATTAAGTAAAGGTATGCTCGTGATTGTTAAGTCGACAGTTTTACCTGGAACTACAGAGGAATTCGTTAAGCCGATTCTTGAAAAAACTTCGGGATTGAAGGCGGGAAAAGATTTTGCTTTAGCTTACTGTCCTGAACGTTTAGCTGAGGGTAAGGCAGTTGAAGAGTTGAGGACATGGCCAGAAATTGTTGGAGGAATGGATAGTAAAAGTACTGAGGTTGCGTCAGCGATAATCAGTAGGCTTGGAGTGAAGGCAATTGAGGTGAGTAACCCTCGAACAGCGGAGATGGTTAAGTTAGCAGATAACTTATGGATTGATCAATCAATAGCCTTGGCTAATCAGCTTGCGCTGATATGTGAAAAACTTGGTATGAATACGCATGAAATGATTAGAGCAGCTGATTCTTTGCCCAAGGGTCTATCTTACGTTAACATTATGTTTCCAGGTCTTGTCGGCGGATCATGTTTGTCTAAGGATCCATACTTCTTAGCGAATATAGCGAAAGAGAATGAGGTGAATGCGGATTTGATTTTGCTTGGAAGAAAATTTAACGAGTCAATGTACCTTCACATTCTGGAGTTAGTTAAAGATGCTTTCAAAGAAATGAAAACTGAGATAAAAGACGCGAAAATAGCTGTTTTAGGATTGGCGTTTAAGGGTGAAACAAGCGACCTTAGAGCTACACAGGCAATTCCTCTTATAAAAGAACTGAGAAAGCTTGGTGCAGAAGTATCTACATATGATCCTTTCGTTAAAAATCCTCCAGAAGACATAGTAATGGTAGAGGATATTGATTCGGCTATTAAAAACGCTGACTGTGTTGTTATCGCGACAGAACATTCTGTATTTAAGAAAATTTCGCTTAAGACTTTGAAGAGGTCGGTTAAAAAGCGATGCGCGATAGTTGATGCACGGGCGATATTTGATCCTTCTGAAGCATTGAAACTAGGGTTTGTTTGGCGTGGTTTTGGTCGGCCGGCAGCAGCTTTTAGGTAAGATTGCTTATTTTACTGCGTTGTTAACTGTTTTCTGTTTTCAGGGTTTAGGTAGTAGTTCACTTGGCTTTTTATTATATCATTCAATGTCTTAGTGATCTTAAAGCCTAATTTTTGCACTTTTGATGTGTTACTCATGAGAATAGGTACTTCAGCAGGTCTAAATTTAGATGGGGCGAATTCTACTACGACTTTTCCTTTAGTTGTTTTTACAAGTACGCCTTTATCTTTGAGAGTGTAGTCTAATTCTCCATTTAGCATGAGTTTATCCACTTTGGTTTTCTCAAAGCTTACTCCGAAATGTTTGCTGTTATCCCTTTCAGTTGGGTTCTTGATTCTTTTTCCACCTTTCAAAGTTTCAATTGTATCAGGTCTGTAGCCGATTTGCTCAAGCGTAAGCAGAATATAAGCTAGAACCGAGTTGGTCCGCATGGAACCTTGCACGTATACTTCTCCCGGGTTTGCTTTTTGAGATAAAAGATAATAGCCTTCTATAATGTCTTCGATGTGGCTCCAATCTCTGAAGGCGTTTACATTGCCGACTGAAATTTTGTCTGTTTCACCATTTTTCAGCATTACTGCTTGCCTAACAATTGTTGATGTGACAAACTCATGTCCTCTACCAGCGCCTTCATGGTTGAACGCTCTTGAAATAATTGTTTTTAGACCATAGCTGTGAAAGTAGTTTCTCATTAGATAGTCGCAGTACAGTTTACTTACAGCATAAGGGCTCATAGGTCTTAATGGGCTGTCTTCATCCACTGGCAGCTCAGGTATGCTTTGGGGTTTAGGATTGATAACCTTATACTTCTCAAGCATTTGCATGTAATGTTTTTGTGAAGCGATTATTAGTCCGTACTCTTCACTTGAACCTGCAAAGACTAACTTCGCGTTAACATCTTTTACGCGTACTGCTTCTAGGAGATTTTGTGTTCCTAGGCAGTTTATTCTGAAAGTTTCCAATGGATCCTCAAATGATCGTGGAACGAATGATTGTGCTGCAAGATGGTATATTATATCTGGTTGGCTTGATTCAAGAGCGAAAAATAGGCTAGTTAGGTTGGTTACATCTCCGTCCAATATTTTAACGTCGCCAATTAAGTCTGTTTCAACAAGTCTTTTAGGTCTGGGCCCTTCAGCTCTCCTTCTTATTAATCCGTAAACTTCATAGTTTGAGTCCAGCAATTTTTTAGCCAAGTAA
>CAYYPV010000056.1:0-17678 GCA_964473665.1 uncultured Candidatus Bathyarchaeia archaeon | reverse complement strand
GCTTTCCTGATAGAAAAAGGTGAACTAACTAAGCTTCTAAGAGACGTAACTGTCACAGGCGTAGCTCCAGAATTCTTCAATTCAATAGACGCCGTCGGCAAAGACTTCCAAATAAGACCTGTTTCAAACTGCGGCAAAGGCGATCCTATGCAAGGCTTATACATGGGCAATGGTGGGCCGCACATTCGAGGATTAGCAACTATTCAAGGAGAGGCTTAGAATATGGAAGAACTGCGAAAGGCATGTCTCGAATCATTGAAAATCGGCAGAGAACTAAATCTCGACGAAGCTGAAGCCTACGCTCTTGAGAAAGAAATCATAACAATCCGCATAGTAAACAGTAAGATATTTGAAAGCAAAGGAATAATTGACCGCGGTCTAGCTCTTCGCGTAGTAAAAAGTAAAGCCATAGGATCTGTTTCGACAACAACGCTAACACCAGAAAGTTTAAGGAAGATTCTGAAAACTGCTTCAGCAAACGCTAAAATTCGTGGTCCTGCTGAACATTGGACCTCGCTACCTCAGCAAAGCAGGGCTAAGCCAATTCCAAAATGCTGGGATAAAAACCTCGCAGAATTGGCAGTTGAAGAAGCAGTTAATGTCGCCCTCAAAATGTTAGATTCAACCACAAACTTCAGCAGTAAAATATCTGACGTTTCAGGAAGCCTAAATGTAGTTCGTGAATCAGTCATAATTACGAACAGCCACGGCTTAGATGTTGAAGATAAAGGCACATACATGATTGGAACAATAACTGCGGAGGCTAAAGATGGAGCCGATACATCAAGCGGAGTTGGTTTCAGCGGATCAAGAACATTAACCGACTTCAACTCTAACCAAATAGGCGTTGAATCTGCAGATATGGCTGTAAAATCACTCGGTGCAAAAAAAATTGGCGAAGATAAATACAGCATAATCCTCACACCCTTCGCAATCAGTGATTTACTGGCCTTCGTATTCGCGTCACACTTCATATCGAAGGTCTATCAAGACAAAATCAGTTGCTTTTACGGGAAGCAAGGTCAAAAGATAGCTGATGAAAACTTAACCGTCTACGACGATCCTCTAATTGAAGGAGCACTTGGAAGTAAAAGCTTCGACGATGAGGGTGTCCCTACAAGCAAGATTCCGCTTATAGAAAATGGAGTTTTCAAAAAACTTCTCTACGACACATTTTACGCAAGCAAAGACAAAGTGCAAACAACAGGAAACGCTTTGAGGGAGGGCGGTCCGATAGGTAGAAGCTATGATCCATTTCCATTTCCAGGGCCGCATAACATATCCGTTAAGCCGGGCGATTACGAAGAGGATGAACTGATTAAAGAAACGAGGCGAGGAATACTCGTAAGCAGAATCTGGTATACTTACCCCATTAACCCGGAAAAGGGTGATTTTTCAACAACTGCTAGAAGCGGTAACTTCCTAATTGAAAACGGTGAAGTAAAACACCCAGTTGGAATGATGAGAATATTTGACAATTTACCCAGATGGCTTAACAACATTGGAGGAATCTGCAAAGAAGCTCGCCAATCAATGCAGTGGCATGCACTTCCGACAATCGCTCCGATGATTAAGTTCGAGAATGTAAACGCTACACCAGTCTAACTGGAATGATGCTCATTTTTCAACTTCAGCAGTTATAGTCGCTAGAAACTCCTGTTCAGACGGTGCGCCTGTGAATTTTACCTTCCCATTGATCACAATTGTAGGTACCGCGAAAATTCCATATGCATCAGCCTTTTCCTCTCCCTCAGGAGTGAAGGTATTAATCTCCTCCACAGTGACCTTTTCACCGAATCGCTTAGCGACGGTATTAACCACTTCAACAGCTCTCGGACAATGTGGACAATAAGGAGAACAAAAAACTTCTATTTTCACTGGCATAAATTACCATTATAGAAATAATAACTCTATTCAAAAATATATATTTATTGAAACATGACAATCACGCTCCAAAAATATGGCTAAGATAATTGACATTTATGTGTCAAAACGATTTATTGAAATTTACACGAAAACGTTTATAAAAGGCGAACAGCACTAACATTAATGCCGGATGGTTTGAGCTAAAGCCGAAAGTATCTCGGAAAGAGATGCAAGTAGGTAGACCGATGGGTGGGTCGCATATCTCGCGTAGAATGTGACGACCTGCCGATAGGCAAGGTTTACGCCCATAAAAAGCCACCAAGGTAAAGAAAGCTTTACCTCGGAAAAGAAGATGGGTCTCCTTCAACCTTCCGGCGTTTTTATTTTTGTTGATTTTGGGGTTTATCCGAACAGCATATTTTATTTAGATATTCTAATCTTACTATAAGCTAAAGGAAACGGTTATGGAAATAGAAACAGCTCTGTTCACAGCAGTGCTTCTGCTTATTATGATTGGACTATCCGGTTTAGCTTGGTTTTTCATAGCTCCGATAAAAAGTATCGGAATCTACCTTTTCATAATTTCTCTAGCCTTCATAATACTGTTGGCGTACTACATCGCTTCAAGAGTATTCCGTATAAGAAGCCAAATATAACTTCCCTAAACTGTTTGGACGGCTGCTGGCGCTGGAACGGGTACTACTTTTCTTCTCATGCGAATCGCTTGAACAATTTCCGCTAGATAAATAAGCGAGCTTATTCCGACGATAAGTATCGAAATTAGAAGAATATCACCGATAGTCAAAGTTATATTAGCAGATTGAAAACTGACCGTAAAAACACCGAATGTTCCCGCATAACCTCCGCCAATTACATAGTAAATATACGTGGCAATAAATCCAGCTTGGACAAGACCGGCAACTCCATGCCCAATTGTTTTTGATTTAAGAAAACCAACAAAGAAAGCGACTAGGGCAATTGCTCCGCCCACAAATTCAATCCACGGTAATATTGCAGTGTTAATTGTTACGCCTGAAATATATTGGGGTATAAAGTGGATAATCAAGTAAGGTCCCACAGCAAATACTACTGCGTTCACAATTACGTACAGAATTCCCTTCGCCACAGCCTTAGCTCCCATTCTCACCCAAATCCTCCAGAATTAAGTTATTTCCTCTTGAATCGGCCCGTAACTGAAAGGTGATGTTATCTGCACCATCACAGTGTAACCAGCATAACTTGTCTCAATCCGAACTGGTATCTGAATATTGTTGGTGAAACTACTACTATTGATAACGAAGGTTTGCTCAACTGAATTTACCAAGTTTCCATGGCTGTCAAGTATTGACACTTTAAGGGTTGGGTTAAAGTACAGTTCATCATATCCGCTAATTGTAAATGGCACAGATAGCATAGCGTAAGTAGTGTTTATCAGCGTGGGGGTTGGTGTTCCAACTGCAAATGCAAAATTAGCGAGGGGTGCCGTCCACTGTATTGATTGGGATATATTTGCTGCAAAGCCTATCAAAGGTGCAGCGTAATTGCATTTGAGTGTAACAATGAGTCTAAATGTGTCACTATGGAATAAATTGTAGTAAGCACCTTGCAAATAGAGATTTGTAGAGTTAACAGCGAGAACAACTGCGGAACTCTGAGTAGTTTGTGCTTTAATGTCATTTATCGTCGTATCATTTTTGAAGAACATATAATTTGTCGAATTCGTTAACTCTACTCCAATTTCTAAATTGCTTACGTCATAGTATCCTCTATTAGTCACGCTGAATGGAGCAGTAACTACATACAAAGAGCCTCTTGTCGATGTTTCTATACTTGAAGGAAAACTGAAATTCAGAGAGGCAGCAGAGTAAGCTATCGAGACGACAAATAAGCATATTGCAAGGTCTGCAATTATTATTGCGACTTTGAGCAGTCTCATCTTATTCAGCTTTGCCACCAACAATTAACAATGTCAAATATAACATAAATCAACAATTAAGCCTTTCTTCAGGGCTGCCCATAAAACGTTCCAGACGGGTTAGACCAAGTATTTCATGGAAATCTAGACCTAATGCATCTAGAACCTGTTCAAACGTCGATTCCAGAAATTCTACGTATTTATTTGTGTCAACCTCATTTATGGATACTAGCTGAACAGGCTTTACTCCAGGATCACCAAAAACTTTTACAAAGCCAATTATGTCGCCAGGCCTAAGCTCTATCCCTCTTCTTGCCAATAAGAATGCAGCTTTTACATGTTGAGGCGTTGTCTTATAGTACTTTTCAGGCATTTTTCCCAGCATGATGTTTATTGAAAGCTCTTCAGTAGTGTATTCACGCCTCTTAAGCTTAGTATAACATGCTCTAACTATTTTCTTCAGCTTCTCTTTCGCCTGCTTAAAATCCTCCTCAGTTTTCACTTCGCTTAGAACTTTAACCATCTCAGAGAATGCCTCTTTAAGAAATTCGGGAGTATTCCGTTTTTTACCCGTTAACCCTTTAATGTCTACACTACCATCTGAGTATACGCCGAGATAGTTCTTTTTTCTATTTGAAAAAGCTGCATAACGATAGACCTTATCAACATCAAGATCCATACCTAACGACTTTTCGGACCACTCGATTAATCCATTAATCTGTTTCTCAGCTGGGCTCTTCAGAAATATGCTGTCGGTATCCCCGTATAAAACCGGTATCCCCAGTGACTGCGCTTTTTCAATCGTATTCGTTATTGCATATCTGCCAATAGCCGCCGTGCTCTCAGCTACAGGCAAAC
Source organism: uncultured Candidatus Bathyarchaeia archaeon (assembly GCA_964473665.1). GTDB lineage: Archaea > Thermoproteota > Bathyarchaeia > RBG-16-48-13 > CAYPFQ01 > CAYYPV01. The sequence goes on along the minus strand of CAYYPV010000056.1, from coordinate 13,039 downwards.
AGAAAAGACTGAAGTGTTCAGCTCCGAAAACACCGTAACTAGCGTTCAACACGACTTTAAGAGCTTGCTGAATAGTAGCGTAAAGATTTCTAACCATTTCAGGTAAACTTCCATCCCTCGATTTTGGTTTATACCACTTTACCCGCAAATCCTTCAGCGAACCAATCAATATGCTTGATAGTCCGAGTCTTTTTACGCAGATCCAGTAAGGAGTCCCTGGCACCTTGTTATCGCGGCACTCAGGATGCGAGCATAAAATTGTTTCATAGCTTAAGTTCCATCTCTTAATTATGCTTGGATATAGGCTTGCGAAGTCTAGAACTGCCACATCAAAATATACTCCAGGCGTTGGTTCAACAACAATGGCACCTTTGTACTTCTTTCCCTTAATCGTAGCCTCCGTGGCAGTGACACCCTTAAGCGCAAGCAGGTCTTCAGAGCGCGGAATCAACATGTTTCGCAGTCTATGCTCATAAAACATCATACTTCTAATCCAAATAGAAACACCTGAGCGAGTAACATCCTCAATAGGCATCCTAGCTATTCTTGAAAGCAGCATTATCAAGTTCATTACAAGGTCATCGTCGAAAGTAGTCAACTGGAATGTTATCTCAGAATCTCGTAAACAATAGGTGGCTAAATCTTCGTATGAAAGATTCGAAACTGGCTGACTCAACTCTAGTTTCCCTAATCCAAGCAAAGCCTTCCCAATATTCCCTAATGAAACTTCTCTATATTTTTGGTTGAACGCATACACTTGAATTGATCTATTAAAGAAAAACCTGTAAAGGTCTATGTGCACTCCATACTTCATTGATGTGAAGTCTTTCCCCACTTCTATCGGAATTATTTCCTTTGATAGCCTGAAATCTATTTTCTGGGCTCTATGCCAAAGATAACGCATGTCAAATTGGTCGCCGTTAAAAGTAACTACAACAGGATATTGTAGAAGAACCTTAAAGACATCGATGAGAAGTAATCTTTCGTCATCGTAAAACTCGACTTCAATATTGCTAGGAAATTTCGCTTTCTCATCTTTTATTTCATCACGCTTAAGTACTAACACTTTTTTTATGCCATCTGAAGAAACGAATGAAACGCATATTACAGGGTACTCCGCGGCTTCAGGATCAGGAATACGTGTGGCTATTGGAGAATACACCTCGATATCCATGGCCACGCGACGTATTTTTGGAACTGGGCTTTGGAACAGCGAAATCAAGGTGTTACTGTGTTCCCGGTATTCTCCTGGTTCATTTTCAAACAGTTCTTTGATTGCGCCTAATATTTCCTCAGGAAGGACCTGATCAACTTGAATTAATTTTCCTCCATCAATCTTGTAGAGCATACCTGGAGCCAAATTACGGTCATAAATGAAATTTTCATAGTACCTAATGTCAGCTTCCCAAGCCTTAGGAATTATATCTCTAATACATCCAGACGGTAGGCCTCCAATTGCTAAAGGATCCTTAGCTACAATTTTAGTCATCTTAACTTTCTGATCTTTCAATGAATCATACTTCTCAACGACTTCGAAATGGTCGAAGCCATTATGAGTGATCAAACGATCTATTTTCTGAAGTTCCTTTTCTGGCAGATCCGAGAAACAGTATGGTTTGTGACCTGTATTATCATACCAGAAATATATCTTGGCTGATTTTGTTTCATATAGTTTCACAAGCGCCGCATGTTTTTCACCATCGTAAGTAACGCCTACAATAAACGATTCGGGTAAATCACTCGGCATTTCTTGTCTTAATACCAGAGACTCAATCTCCCGCTGAATATCCACTTCTTTCGACGCTATTTTTCCCTCTTTAGCGTTCGGCGTTTCTCCGAGATACTGTTCAAGGGAATTTAACGTCATTTTTCCACTTCAGCATAGGCTTTAGATGTCATCATTACAATAAAGCTTCCTTTAGTAAGTCGGACTGCGCTTATATTAAGAATTAATGGAAAAACCTAAATTTTCTGTTTGCAATCCCATTAATGTTTATTCCTTTGGTAACAGTATTCTTTTTAGTTCTAATTCTAGTTACAGATTTTCAGCAATCACAATAAGAGCATTAATGCTGACTTAACTCCTTCCGAGCCTTTTCCACATAACACATTATTTCAAAGATTATTTTCGCTGCCTGTACTGCTGTTATACCTGAATCGTAATGCGGGGCCACTTCCACCAAATCAAAACCTACGATACGCCCATTACATGCATCCTGCAAAATATCGAGAAGAGTAGTCGTTGACAATCCATCGGGCTCAGGGTTTCCAACTGCTGGGGCGTAAGCTGGATCAAGCACGTCAGCATCAACAGTCAAATATACGCTCTTGTGGGGAGATAAAAAATTCTCTATTGCTTGGGCAACTTTCTTTGAACCACTTTGACGAATTTCGTTAGCAGTTATATACGTTAACTCTGCTTCTTCAGCAAACTTCCGGTCATCTTTACAGATAGCCCGCACTCCAACTTGAACGATTTTCTTTGATCCAATCTCATCGGCCAGACGCCGCATAAAAGTTGTATGGGATAGCCGGCTTCCCATATACTCATCTCTCAAATCCATGTGTGCATCAAAATCAAGAACAGCCACATTCTTGCCAAAAGCCCTTACAGCACCCATAGTTAAAGTATGCTCACCCCCAATAACAACAGGAATTTTCTTAGCAGCCGCAACATCATTAACTACAAGTGTTAATCGCTCCAAGGTCTTTGCAGGGGTTTCAGCAATATGCAAATCTCCTACATCGCAGATTTTTAGATCCTCGACGTCAAGTCCACTTCTAACACTATACGTCTCAATATTCATCGAAGCCTCACGAATTGCTTGAGGACCAAACCTAGATCCAGCTCGAAAAGTACTTGTTCCATCATAGGGAGCGCCGATCACCACAAAATCGGCTTCTTCAAATGGTTTATTATATCCCGAGAAGGCCGAACATGGTGAAGTGTACGCCGTAATGTCTTTCAATGTCATATCCGAAACTACTTCTCAAATCGCTCCATAACCGCTGCAATCAAAATAGGCAAGCAAATTGTAGCGTCGCTTATGACCTGAACCTTTCTCGCTTTCTCGCCTACTTTTCCCCAGGAAACGGCTTCTTCTAGCGTTGCTCCAGATAAGCCTCCTGGCTCAGGTCTATCCATAGTGAACTGAATAGCGTAATCATAAGATGCACCTGTTTTGAAAGCTGCTTGAAAAATGAAGTTTTTCGGTACCCCTCCGCCGATTAGTATAGCCCCTCGTGTCTTAGCCTTAGTTAGCATGTCAAAGAAATCATTCATATCTTTGAAGGCATCAACAGTTATCCCCTTCTCCTCTAACTTAAACAAGTACTCCCACATCGAAAGGCCGAAACAAGAATCTTGAACTGCCGGAATGAAAACTGGAACTTTATACTTGTACGCATTGTACAGTATCGATTTTTCATCGGGTGGCATGCGTTTTCCAATTTCCCACATAAAATCCTTAATCCCCATAGTCTTACCGCCGTGATGCTTCGCGATATCTCTAAGAATTTTAAAAATCGGCTTATCAAACTTAGTTACAAATACTGCTTCAGGTATGAAAATATCGTAAATCCTATCCACTTCATATTCGTGAAGAGTTTTATCGTCGATAAGCCATGTTCCCTTATAATGTACGCCGCCGAATGCTTCCAACGCATCATGAACCATGTTGGCTCCTGTAGAAACTACCGCATTAACCATTCCCCTCTTAATGAGGTCTGTTATAACCCCCCTAAATCCAGCCGGAGTCATTGCGCCTGATAGTCCTAGAAAAATTGTGGCATGTTCTTTGAGCATGCGTTCATAAATATCTACAGCCGTTGCTAATCTTCCAGCTCCAAAAGAACCTGACTTTCCCATCTCATTGACTAGCTCATTCACGGTCATTTTCGGTTTAAGATTTAATGAGGTCACTCGATCTTTACATATATTATTAGACAAGCTTTTAATCCTCCACAAATAATCTCTCTCAGTATGATTTATAATTTGTTTAAAATCTTAACTTTGTATAAAAATTACTTTTACGGAGCGATTTAACAGTGGAAGAGAATAAATCGAATCAAAAACAAGAGAAAAAAACCACAAAAGACATGAGACTAATTGTAATATCCTTCTTTCTCTTCGGAATAGGTCTAGTCAATTTTATAATGATTTACTTCGCAAACTTTATGTTAATCTACCTAGGAGTCCTCGGCGCATTAAGCATAGCTGCTGGTGTAGAATTACGGGTTTTGAAGTGGTGGAGCTTTTATCTTGCAGTGACTACGGCGATGCTTCAGTTTGTAGCTAGCTTATTCACTCTTTTATCTTCACTTTTGACTGCAGGCAGTCTGAATCCAAGCGCGTCTACGCTTGTTCTAAATTTCGTTCTATTATGTTGGGCGGTAGCGTCAATTATCGCAACTATCATCCTAGTTATCAGTAGAAGCGAGTTTCATTAACTGAGTTTTAACGTTAATAAATGAACGTTTACCTGTTCACCCTTTTCAATGAATTCTCTAGTTTCCGGGATTTCAATGAAGCCGTCTGCTTTAGCTAAAGTAGTTATGGCCCCCGACTCGGATGAAATGGGGTAAGCTAAAAAATTGCCTGAAGATGTTCTTTCCAATTTTACAGTCGCGTAAGTTCTTCTACCTTTAGCTGAAAAAATTCTAACCGCAGCTTGAGCTTCCATTAAAAATTCCCTAGCTTCAGGTGACAGTCCAGCCATTTGTCTCAATAATGGACGAACAAGTAAATTGAAAATAGTTAAAGCTGAAGTGGGATGTCCAGGTAATGCAAAGACTATTTTCCCATTAACCACAGCTACAGTTGTCGGTTTTCCCGGCTTAGTTGATAATCCTCCAACAATTATACCCGGTTCACCCAAATCGTTTAGAATACTTGGAATAAGGTCCTCTATCCCAGAAGAAGTTGAGCCTGATGTAATAATAACGTCCGACGTCTCTAATCCCTTTTTCAAAGAACTTTTAATACTGCCTAAGTCATCTTTTACGATTCCCAGGATGATAGGTTTACAGCCGCATTCTAAAACTGACGCGGTGATCGTGCTTCTATTTATATCATAAATCTTCGCTTGAGACAAAGGCTTACCAGGTTCAACCAACTCGTTTCCAGTAGATAAAACCGCAACCCTCGGCTGCTTAAACACTTTAAGCTTTGTCAATCCGATGGCAGCCAAAACGCCTAGTTCACGGGCACCTATTTGCTGCGATTTCCTCAATACAACTTCTCCTATTTTTATGTCGCCTCCTCTTTTCAGAACATTTTCCCCGGGTGCTACTGATCGATAAATATTAACTTCATGTCCTTTACGATGTGCATTCTCAAGCATAACCACAGCATCTGAACCTTTAGGCAAAGGAGCTCCAGTAGCTATTTCCACAGTAAAACCTACCTTAACTTTCAGGCGTGAAACTTCTCCTGCACTCACATGACTTAAAACCTTTAGCTTCACGGGCTTCGATTCATCAGCCTTGAAGGTATCTGAAGACTTAACCGAATAACCATCAACGTTTGACCTATCAAACGGCGGAACGTTAACAGATGAAGCTATTTCCTCCGCTAAAACTCGGCCATAAGTATTTGCGGTAGAGATTTCTTCGGAACCAACAACAATTGTTTTAAAATTTTTTTGGATAGCTCTCAATGCCTCTTCAGGCGAAACAAATTTTCTAAGCATAATTATTTCTCCAAAATAGGCCCAGTAATATTAACCGCCACCAACTCGTTTTCTTCTAATCTATCCCGCTCCTCAGAAATGGTCACATATCCATTTGACTTAGTCATACTGGTTAAAATTCCGGATCCATGAGTTCCAAGCGGATCTGCAAAAAGTTCTCCATTTTCTTCATAAACACTAACACGAAGATAAACGCGAACGCCAATATTTGAAGCAACTCTTCGCGTAAGTTTAGCCTTGACGATATTTCGTTTTTCCTTAGGAACTCCCAGCATTTGCAATATTAATGGTCGAACAAATGTTTCAAATCCAAATATTGAAGCTACAGGATAGCCCGATAACAATATTACCGGCTTATTCTTAACCACAGCTATACCTGTTGGTTTTCCAGGTCTCATACTCACGCCGTGAACAATTACACCGGGCTCTCCAACAGTATTCACAGCATCAGACACGAGGTCCGCTCCTCCAACGCTAGTACCACCCGTGGTTAGCATTAAATCAACTCGTTGAAGTCCATCGGAAATTTTTCTGACTATTTCCTTAAAATCATCTTTAACAATGCCTAATTCTACTGGTTCTCCACCTAACTCCAGAACCATATTACTTAGCACTAATTGATTCACATTAATTATCTTCCCTGATTTAGGGGGATTTCCAGGTTCTACAAGTTCACTTCCAGTTGATAGTATACCAACTTTTGGTCTGCGAACTACCTTAATTTCCTTAACGCCAAGCGCTGCCAGTAAACCGATCTCTTCAGGTCTCATTCTAGTATTTTCTGCAACTGCTATTTCACCTCTACGAATATCTTCTCCCTTAGGTGAAACATTTCCTCCAGGTGTAACTTGCATTATAACCTCAATCTTTCCAAACGTTTCTCTAACATACTCTAACATCACAACAGCATCTGCACCCTTAGATAGCTCTCCGCCTGTCCAAATTCTTACAGCTTCACCTGCCGAAACGGATTTGCCTTTTGATAACTGCAGAGTTTTAGGGTTTCGTTCAGAAGCTCCAAAAGTGTCTGAAGCTCTTACAGCGAAACCATCCATCGCGGAACGTTCAAAGGGAGGAACATCATATTTAGCCACAACATTATAAGCTGCAATTCTTTTCAACGAATCACTAAGCGAAATTGACTCAGATTCAAGCACTTCTGTTTTTAATTGGTCAAATAATTCTTCTAAAGCCTCATCAACCGATTTAAGTGAAGCAAACCCCTTTAGTCTAACCACAATTAATTCACCTTACTAAGTTTTTACATCGCGAACTGATGTAGCTTCAGGCGCAACATAAATGTTCTTCCCAATTTTTAAGGATAGCTCAAAAAAAGCCTCTCAGTTACTTTTTTGGTAAATTATAAATTGTTTTACATATTTATTTTATTTTTCGCTGACCTCTCGACCATTGACGAAATACTGCCTTTAGAGATATTTTGAACATCTATGCACAGTTCAACATTTACAGCAAATTTTTCAAAATTATTTGCCAAGTATAGCTAATAAACCGTTTAGAAAAAAGTTAGATACACACTTAGAGACAAATCCATCCTAAGCTACGGTAAAAACCGTTTTTAGCGAAGACACTCCATATATTAGAATTCATTTCGTTTTAGGCTTAGGCGCCTATTTAATAGCAACTTAGTTTGGCATCTATTCTTTGGCTATCATAACTTCAGTGGATTTTATTACTGCTTCAACTTTGTCGCCAGTTTTGATTTTTAAGTCTTCTATGGCTTCTTTTGATATGAGCGCTGTTATTGTTGTTGGTACAGTGACCTCCATCTTTACTTTACCTACAATATCGCCCTTCTCTACGCTTTTGACTACGCCCTCTAACCTGTTTCTTGCACTTATTTTCAACCTAATCGCCTCCCAATCTTCTTCATCACGTAAGATTTCTCCCACATAGTTCTCGACTCGTTTATACTCCTTCAGCAAGTCTTCTCCAAGCTGAGTCAGTTCTACTCCGCCGCCTCCGCCGCTTCCCCCTTTAAATCTCCTCACAATAGGCTTGCCCAGAGTTCTTTCAGTTCTAGCCAAGTAATTCCAAACATAACGATATGACATCCCGATTGATTCAGCGGCTTTAGAAATGGACTTCTTATTTTTAATAGCTTCAACGATAGCGGCGCCGTCCTTACCTAGTGGAAGATCCCCTTTTGACTCAAGCCAGATCTTTGCAGTGGATCTACGCTTCCCTTTACTTAGCATGCTAATTATCTGTGTGAACTTCTGGTTATAAGTTTTAATTCCTACAATACTCATCATCGAGATTAGAATAAAAAGTTAGATTAAACAAATTATGCCACTGGATAAATTGGATTAAATTCTAACAAAAAGATAAGGCTATTTTTACCCATCATTCAAATATATACCCAAATGCATATCGAAATTAAAGAGGTTAAAAAATTGTCAATGCTAACCGATAAAATTACTCCAAAATTTAGGTTATGGCTTCAGTATGATAATGAACTAGTATTCGGTAAAGAAGGAGTTGAAATTCTTGAAGCGATTGAAAAATACGGCTCAGTAAGTGAAGCCACCAAAAACACATCATACTCATATCGCTTTGTATGGAACTATCTAGAAAGAATCAAAGAAAAAATAGGGGCATCAGCAATTGAAGGTCACAGAGGCGGGTCAAAAGGAGGAGGAGGCGCAAAATTAACTGAGATAGGCAAAACATTAATTATGGAATATAAAAGATACGAAGAACTCCTAAAAATAGCTGTAGACACAGGCGGATAAAATATTTGAAGTTGAACAATAATAATTTTGAAAAAGGTTTAAATCGACAACATTTTTATAAATAACCACCTACCATTTGTGGTGAGGCCCGCTAAAAAAATGAGTTTAACGCAACTCCGTTTATCCATGTTAGGCACTTTAGTGCTCATTATCGGCATGTCCACGCTCTTTTTCACCGTAATTCTAACCTTACTCGGCGTTGGCATAGTCGCTATCGGACTATTTGTTATAATATTTAACGTCGCTCAGTGGCTTTTAGGTCCATACCTAATACAATTTATGTGTCATGTGCGTCCAGCACAAAGATCTGATTATCCAAAACAATTCGAAATGGTAACGAAAATCAGCCAAAAAGCTGGAATTAAAGAACCTAAACTAATGATTGCCAATATGCCCGCGCCGAATGCATTTGCATACGGTTCACCGCTAACAGGAAACAGAGTTGCTTTGACAACAGGTCTACTCAATGAGCTTAACGACGAGGAGGTAGAGGCTGTACTAGGCCATGAGCTAGGCCATTTGAAGCATAGAGATGTCCAACTAATGATGTTCGTTTCAGTTCTACCATCCTTAGCATACTTTATCGGTTACTCACTAGTGTTATCCTCAATGTTCGGTGGCACCACCGCCCGCAATAAAAAACAGTCAGGAGGAACCACTGCCGCTATCGGAGCAATCTGCATTCTAATCTACTTTATACTAACATTATTCGTCCTTGAACTAAGTCGACTGAGAGAATATTACGCCGACAGGCACAGCGTTTCAGTGGTTGAAGATGGATCGCGAAAACTTTCAGAAGGCTTAGCTAAAATAGTTTCTTACAGCGCGCGAATGAGAAATAACCGCCAACAATCCAAAAACATGCACAGTTTCAAATCATTATTCATAACTGATCCTGACCGCGCCGTAAGTGATGCTGCCGAAGTAGCTCAAATGAGAGGCTACGCATCTCCGCAAATGCTTGTGCAGGAAATTATGGCAAGAAAAATAACCACAACAGACAAAATTACCGAAGCTCTCTCAACGCATCCCAACATAGTAAAAAGGCTAAGAGCAATTCTAGAAGCATAATCAGCGCAGTTATTCAGAGACTTACCAGTTAGCAGTTTGGATTATGAACTGGCCGTGAAGTTGACTAATTAACTCTTCATCTAGATTCCAATTTATTCATCAGTGGCAGTGTTTATTAAGTCACTATAAGGTCTAGCTTTCCTTTCTCTACTGCTCTTTTAATCTCCAGTGCTATGCGGTCTCCTGTGCTTAACGGTTTTTTATACTTCGCATTCGCGTACTGTGATCCTATGCCCATATGAACATTTGTTCCTCCACCATGCCTGATTGCCATGTCTTGCGTTTTCGGAACGAAGTCATAGAATTTATTTCCAGCTGAATCGTAAACACCCTGCTTAACTGCTTTAACATAGGTTTTTTCTTCAAACGTTATCAGGGTTTGAACGCAATAGGCTCCAATTACACCTGGAGGATCTATCTTTTGAGTTATCTCCACGAAGCTGTCCGCTACAGGATAGATTTTCCTTATGAGAGATTCCCTTAAACTAATCATACTATGTGCTGTAACCTCGAAACTGACAGGGTACGGTGTTTTGCTCCAATCAGCCTTTAACTGCTCCTTAGCAAGCATCCTGTTTATACCATCATGCGTCGTCTCTCTTCTCTCATCTATCGAGAGAAATTCATTAGCAAGTTTCTTCTTATCGACAAAATTTTCCACTTCACCCCAATTCTCTTCAGCATTAATTGGTGAATAGAAAAAGTTAAAGTTCGCAGTAACTCCTGGAATATACTCCTCAGCTCTACCAACCTTCAAATCCTCTTTCAGAACTCGGTTCGCAGCCAACTCGCTTTTCACTTCTTCCTCAAGGCTGTCACTATTAGCTGAGAAGAAGAAGGCGCGTTCAAGCCGCCTACCTGCATGAGGAACTTTAAGCACAAGGGGCTGATTGACTTTCTTCGGAAACTTGATTCCTTCCTTAGTAACGTTATACTTGAATTCTTTCGGGTGAGGAATGCCCGCCTTCTCAAGATACCAATAATAATTTCTTTTCGTTTCCTCCCTATTTTCAATCTTTAACAATTTTCTTGAACCTAAAATAGGAACGGGAAAGTCGTTCTCAATCTTTTCACAATTATCGCCACCAACATAAACTGCGAACGCTCTATTCGGAACCATAATTCCCTCAAGCTCGATTAGTGCATCAACGTTTTCCTTCTTCAAAATGTCCTCATACTTATCGAGAATCAAAATAGCTTCAGTCCAAAGATCTTTTCTTCTCCTAACAATATCGCCAATATCATTCGTCACTAAGAGATCTCTACGAACATAGGCAGGTAAATCATCAAGCGTTTCATGCGGCCTTCCGACACGCGGTTCTCTAAGATAAATTTCCGCTCTTTCCTTTGTCGTAAATACAAGTCCCTTTATCCCATAATCCCTTAAACCAGCCATCCCGTCCAACGCTGAATGTGAACCTAAAACGACTCCGATTGGCCTTCTATATCCTTTTACAATTTCCTGCATCTGCTTTCTGGATATCAACCATTTCATCCTCCACTAAATACTAATCACTTTGCCTTTTGATATTTTAATTTTAACTCCTCTTTGAAGAGTTATCTTCCCTATAACAGTTGCACCAACATTGCATTTCTCACAAATCTTAATAACATTATCCGACTGACTTTCTGGAACTACAATGCAGAATCCTATCCCCATATTGAAAGTCTGATATGCCTCCTTATCCGAAATAACCCCCAGTTTCTGGATAACCTCAAAAATAGGTTGAGGTTTCGGCATCCTGTCCAGCTTAAAACCAACTTTAGCGTACTCTTCAAAACGTCTAAGTTTGCCGAAAGCTCCGCCAGTAATATTAGCTAAAGCGTGAACTTCAGCATTCTTCAATATTTCTAGGATAGGCTCAACGTAAATTTTAGTAGGTTCTAACAACTCCTCGCCAACAGATCTCTTCAGTTCTGGAAGAATAGTGCTAACTTTCAATTTTCTACGTTCAAATAAAGCTTTACGCGCTAAAGTCAAACCGTTACTGTGAATTCCGCTACTTTCAAGACCAATAACACAGTCACCAGGTTTCATTTCTTCACCTGTAACTATCTTTTTTTTATCGACAACACCAACGCTTAAAGCGGCTAAATCGAAACCTTTTCCCCGCACGGCTCCTCTAATTATATGAGGCATAACCGCAGTTTCTCCACCGACTATCATGACATCCGCCATCTCCGCACCTTCAACTAAGCCCTTCATAATCTCATTTATCATCTTTTCATCCAGTTTCTGAACAGCCAAATAATCAACAAGCGCCAGAGGCTCAGCTCCAATGCAGATCAAGTCATTAACACACATGGCAACGGCGTCAATTCCGACAGTATCATACTTATTCATTAACTGGGCGACAAGAACCTTAGTTCCAACACCGTCCGTATGAACCGCTAAAGCATTTCCGCCGCCAATATCAATAAGGGAAGCATAATGGCCGAATCCGCCAATTATTTCGCCGAATCTTCCTCTTCTAAATCTAAAAGTGGCTTCCACTGCCTTTCTTATGCTAACCTGCGTCTTCCTAACACTCTTAACATCTACCCCTGCTTTAGCATAAGTCAATTCTCTAACTGTTCCCATATTTCTCCAACTTCTCAATTAGACTTCTATCCGAAATAGCGAGAATCCTAGCAGCTAACAAAGCAGCATTCTTAGAATTATCAATTCCCACACTAGCCACCGGGACCCCTGAAGGCATCTGAGTAATTGAAAGTAAAGCATCCAAACCGCCAAGCTTCGCACTAACAGGAACACCGATTACAGGCTTCTTTGTCCGTGAAGCGATAAAACCAGGAAGATGAGCGGCAAGACCTGCAATGGCTATAAACAGCGCAGCAGGCGTTTCCTCAATATACTTCTCAAGTTCCTTAGGGTTACGGTGAGCTGACAAAACCTTAACCTCATAACTAATTTCTAAATCGTCAAGGACCTTGGTAGCCTTACTCGCAACATCTTCATCAGACTTACTGCCCATAACAATTGAAACACAAGGGCTCAATTTTCTCTTATTTAACATTTTAAACCTTCTTTGTAGGAGATGACATTAGTTTTAAGTTAGGGGTTAAAATGTTAAGTTTTTCGCTAAGTTTAGCTTGCAAACATATTATATCTCGCCTTTAGGTTTCGCTATTTTCTTGTTTGATAACTACTCTTGATGAAGTTTAAGCGCAATAACATACTTCGAATCAAGGAATGAAAATTTTTGCCGTATTCTTTATCATTTAATATTTCTAAAAGAAATCATGCGTACTTGTCATCAAAATAAAACAATATCATTAATATACCATCGATTACACAAAAAAATAAAGACACTTAATTTTTATAAAACATCTTAGGAGTGGGCAGGTTGACAGTTTCTTGCAGGAAACGTGCAACATGTCTTATCGCAATATTCATCATTCTACTTGCAATATTATGCGTTAAACCTATACCTCCCGCAAACGCCGTAAAAACCCAAGAAAGCGTCTTAGTCGCAGAGTGGGGGACTTATCTACTTTCTAGGATTTTTCCTAACGGTACTAAAT
>CAYYPV010000055.1:0-2784 GCA_964473665.1 uncultured Candidatus Bathyarchaeia archaeon | reverse complement strand
ACTTCTCCGATATGCCTTTCTTCGTTAAGACATGGAATTACAACATAAACATCTTTCATAGGATAGACACTCTAAGTTAACATAACCTTCTGCTATGAGGTGGAATAAATGGGATATAGTAAGGTTATTGGCTTTGCATGATATAGTTCCTCCTCTTTAAAAATGGATGAATTCTCATTAAAACATTAATGTGAATTCCGAATAACTTGAGTTTCATGCTTTAGACCTCCCTGAAACTTCTTATTACTATGCTTATAGAAATTAACGCTTGGAGAAACGTTAAGGATGTCAGGATAAACTTGAGTTTACGCAATAAAGCAGTCAGAACAACGATTGCACGTCTACCAGTTATTATACACATTATCAGGTACATTAGGATCCTCATTGTAGCGAATAAATTTAAAAAAGCCGTTAGTAAGATTCGTAGTTTTAACGATATGATAGATCTCGCATTCTCCTTTAAGTCAATGGGCATTACTATTGCTCCAATACAAGTTAGGGAAGAAATTGTTGAGCTGCTAAAGCTGGTTATGAGTCTTAAGCCAAAGATAATTCTGGAGATTGGAACTTGGCATGGGGGTACGCTTTTCCTTTTTACACGCATAGCTGACCCAGTAGCTACGGTGATAAGCATCGATTTGCCTGACGGAAGTCTTAGTCACTATAAATTGAGCTACCCTCGGAGCTACCATGAATCGAATAAGCTTCTCTACAAGTCTTTTGCTACAGATAATCAAAAAATTATCTTGTTGAAGGTGGATTCTCAGAGCCCAGTTACTTTAAGTGCAATTAAGATAATACTGAACGGCAGGAAGGCAGATTTCCTATTGATAGATGGTGATCACGCCTATGAGGCAGTGAAAAAAGATTTTGAAATGTACAGCAAGCTTGTTAGACAGGGAGGGATTATTGCCTTGCATGACATAGTTCCCAATCAGGTTGGAGTGTATAGGTTATGGTGTGAGATACGAAATCAATTTAGGCATGCAGCGTTGGTCAAAAATTGGAATGAAAAATGGGGAGGAACAGGAGTTTTGTTCACGTAGTATTCGTCATGCATCTTCCCATATTATTTCTAAAGCTTTAAACATAATAGTTACGCCAAGTTTAGTTATGACGTCGTTAAAAGAGTGCTTATCTTCATGTTAAAAAATTCTACTACCGAGTTGTATATATTTAGAAAATGGATCCCTCAAGATTTAAAAAATGATGTATGGACGACCTACCATCTTAATAAGATTATACGAAAAAGTTTCTCAAAAATACAGCTTGAAGGCTACCCATTAATTCTTGATGCTGGTTGTGGTTATGGGGCGGAAGCATCGTACTTAAGCAAGTATGGAGAGGTAGTAGGAATAGACCTATCAAAACATGCTATAAGAACCGCGAAAAAGGAGTACCCACAAAGCCAATTTGTTCTAGGCAGTGCCATCAAGCTTCCATTTAAAGAGAACTCTTTCCAAATAACATTCAGCAAAGATGTTTTACATCATACTCCTAATCGAATAGGTATCCTTAGCGAAATGAAACATGCAACTTCAACTGACGGATACATAGTTGTTCTTGAATCGAATGCTATCAACCCGGTTCATAAGTACTATTTTCGAGGAAAGCACAAAGAAGAAGCTGGATTATGTGAGAACACTGAATCCAACTTGCTACAAGAATTGCGAACTGTTGGCATATCTAATGTTAACTCAGTCTTTATAGATGCACACACGTATTACCTTTGGTTCGGTGGATGGCATAAAAAAAAGATAGTAAAATTTCTACCCCCCTTTCTTTTCCTTAATGGAATGACATTTATGTGGATGTTCGTGGTGAACCGCATTCCTTCGTTTATGTTGCTAGTATTTAGGATGGAAAACATCGTTGAAAGCAGCCTAAGGCTTCGTATTTATGCAAGTTTCATATGCCTAATTGGACATAAATAAGGCGTGATTAGAAAAGTACGAGGATTTGCGTATTCCTTTTTGGGTTATCTTTTTAGGGATGCAAAAAGCCGATTCAGTTACTTCGTTCCGACGGCCATCAAACCTATTTGAAATAAATTAAAGAAGGGTACAGAGCCCATTTTTAGAGCTAATTTCTCGAGTGGTTTTAACTGACCAAAAAGAGGTAACCAAAATTTTATCGCCCTAACCTTAACGTCGGTAAATTCTGCTTTGTCAAATAGTTGAGATAGTTCATGAATAGTGAGGACGTTTATGTGAGTTGGATCCCCAGCCACCTGATGTGTTTCTCTTTTCAATTTGTAGCTTATCTGTGTTAAGTCTAAACGATTTTCCGTTATAATGATTAAAAAGCCTCCCTTTTTCAGGACCCTTTTAGCCTCCAAAAGAAAAGTAAGCGGATGAGGCAGATGCTCTATAACTTCCATGGAAATTATCATATCAAAAGAATTATCGTTAAAGGGGAGCGCCATGACATCACCGCAAGTTAGATGGCTGGATACTTCCAATTTCTCTTTGCCCATTTTCAACATTTTACAAGAAGCATCAATGCCAAATGATTCTACTCTTAAGCTTCGTTGTTGAATTGATTTTAATAAATGCCCGAAGCCGCAACCAGCATCAAGAATTCTCAGTTTCTCATTCTTCACTAGGGTTTCAAGGAGCAATTCATCTTCTAGAATTAACCATATGTTATGGTCAGCCCAATGTTCTTGAGTATATTGAAACCAAGACTCAGGAGGGTGCATCTTCTCAAATTCTTTAGCAGTCTGCAAAAGTGGCACCTAGAAACGTTTCTTACTAAGTAGATACATGGCAAGTCCTTTGAAGA
>CAYYPV010000054.1:0-8640 GCA_964473665.1 uncultured Candidatus Bathyarchaeia archaeon | reverse complement strand
TGACCACGGTTCACGCCTACACAAATGACCAGAGGACACTTGACATGCCTCACAGTGACCTGCGTAGAGCCAGAGCAGCTGCGTTATCGATAATTCCGACGACGACAGGTGCTGCCCGAGCCATAGGCGAGGTTATGCCTGACCTCAAAGGTAAAATGGACGGGTATTCGTTGAGGGTGCCAATTCCAGTCGGCTCTTTAACCGATCTAACCTGCATGTTAAAGAAGGAAGTTACGAAGGAAGATGTAAATAGGGCTTTTAAATCCGCAGCTGAGGGAAAAATGAAAGGCATCATGGCCTACACTGAGGACCCGATAGTTTCAAGGGACATAGTTGGAGATACGCACTCTGCTACTATTGACGGCCTTTCCACGTTAGTCATAGGCGGCAAAGGGAACCTCGTAAAAGTTTTCTCTTGGTACGACAACGAATGGGGCTACTCTAACAGACTGGTAGATCTTACCAAGTTCATGGCTTCGAAAGAAAACTAAGCGATAGACTTTAGCCGTAGGGGAAACTTCCTACGCTACCGTTATTGCTGTAGCCTCTCGATTCCCAGTATCCCTCAACCACCTTATCACCCACCCCTATAGCTGTTATCCATTTAGCCCATTTGTAGCCATACTCGTTCACAGCGACAAGCTGTAAAGGAAAACCGCGGCTAGGAGGAAGCGTAAGGTCGTTGATACCGTATGCCAAGAGGACATGGTTCTCTTCAATATAATTCAGAGGAAGCCCTGTTGTATATCCATCAGCGCAGTAGAAAACGAGGTATGTAGCGTTAGGTTTCAGCCCCGCCATATTCAACAGATCCATCAATCTGAACCCAGTCCACTTCGCAGTGAATCCCCAGCCATCCACGCAGGGCATATACGCCACCTCAGCATATGCTGGAAACTGAAGCAGTTCATCATAAGAAAGATTCAGCTGATGTTCAACCAGTCCAGTCACGAACAGTCTGTAGGTAGTCTGGTTAATGTACTGTGTCCCACTGATTGCATTATTTCCCTGAGCACTCAGCGGAGTCAATGCAAAACCTAGAAATGAAGTTGCCTGCACCTCAGGTAAAGTACTTGAAGTTTGTACCTGGGTCGTAGGCAATCCGCTTGGCACAACATTAACTATCCCAGTCAGAAGCAATACACCTAAGAGAAGAGCTACAAAGGAGAAAACAGCAGCAATTTTGTCTAGCTTGTAGTGGTACAGTTTCAGCTCCTTCTTTATGAAGGCTGACTCAACAAAAACGCTGACGGAAAGAAGTAAAGCGGCTATTCCGAACCAAGCATGCAACGCGTGAAAATCGAAAGTGAAAAGGTTAAATGTGCCTTGCGAGAATACGCCCACAATCCCCAGCAGGGCGAAGAAGACCATCGGGTAGGCAACATACATTCGTATTCGCTTATTCTTCACAAAAAGAAATAGAATTGTCAGAACCGCAGCTATAGCAGAAGGAATCCAGTGCAGCTCAGAGAACATCAAGGTTAGGTAAAAACCTTCTATGTATACTGTAACTTCTTAGTATGTATATCATATGGAATGGCGTGGGATGCGAGAGAGGAAAGAAAACAAAGAATAGCATGCATACTTCTAGGGCGAAAGCGGCAATTTTTTTAGCCCCAAACCCAATTCTTGCTATGATCAGACGACTTTATTTCGGGCCTAAATTTATTTGCAAAGTTAGCTTTCGTTATTTTGGCTTAGAGCTTTATCAAAATGTCTTCATTTTCAATCTTTACTTGGTAGGATTGTTCATCTTGTATCTTAAGGTGGAAAAAAGGTATCTTCGGCGTAGAAACCACTTTGCCGGTTGTGACATCGAATTTTGAATGATGTTTTGGGCACTCGACGATGTTGTCTACCAAACTGCCTTTCGATAGGTCTCCGCCAGCGTGAGTGCATCTGTTGTTAATGGCGTAATAGTTTCCGTTCACGTTGGCTATCAACACCTCTTTTTCCCCTATTTTCACCATTTTCATTTTGCCAATCGGAATTTCAGATTTCACAGCAGCCTTAACATATTCTGATTCCATAAAATGCATCCCCAATCTTTGGTTAATTCTTAACTTACTCATATTATAAATATAAAAACGTAATCCAATCCTAATTCAGACTATTAATAACAAATGATACAACTTGAAGCAGTTCAGTTCGCCGACGAGTAACCGCATAACAAGAAGAAAAGGAATATATCATTAGTGAGTTCCAAGAATTCTCCGTGGTATTCTTATGGCAGTTAAGGTTGGAGATAAAGCGCCGGATTTCACGCTTCCGTCCCAAATGGGCGATAATGTTACCCTCTCCGAATTCCTCGGTAAAAAGAACATTGTGTTATTTTTCTATCCGAAGGACGAATCGCAAGGCTGCACACGCGAAGCCTGCAAGTTTAGAGATAGCTACGATATTTTAACCAGCCTCGGCGCTGAAGTGATCGGCGTAAGTTCACAGAGCGTAGAGTCCCACAAGTCTTTTGCCACTCATCATGGCCTTCAGTTTATCCTATTAAGCGACGAAGGCAACAAAGTGAGAGAGCTATACGGCGTACCCTCAACCCTAGGTATTTTACCTGGAAGGGTAACGTACATTATCGATAAAAAAAGCATAGTCAGACACATATTCAACTCACAGACCCATGTTGAGCAACATGCTGAAGAAGCAATAAAAATCCTTAAAGAAATCGAACAGGAACAAAGCGGATCCGCGAATATGTAAGCTTCAAAAGGACCCGCGATGGACGCTGGATTCAAGCCCATTAATTTTTTATATGCATTTAACTTTTCAGCTATCTATGGGACGATGACGTTACCACGACTTCCACAAATTTAGGTGAAGTTTTCATAATTAGGACTTCCAACAGAGATGTTGGAGTACGAGCCCTCCTCAAAAAATTCGACTTAAGCAGTTATTCTGGGAAGAAAGTTGCTTTAAAAGCGAACTTTAACAGCGCAGACTCTTTCCCAGCTTCGACCCATCTTGATACTCTTGAAACTCTGGTAAAGGTATTGAAGGAAGCTGGGATGAGCGAGTTGACTTTAGCTGAGAGAAGCGGGATGGGTGATACACGAAAAGTTCTAGAGAAGATGGGTGTCTTCAGCCTTTCTAAACGGCTAGGCTTCAATGTTATTGTTTTGGATGAGGAAAATAAAGACCGTTGGGCGAAAATCGGGAAGGATGAAACTCACTGGCTTAGAGGATTCTATATATCCAAAATCTTCCTTGAAGCCGACAAGGTTGTTCAGACATGCTGCCTCAAGGCGCACCGATTCGGCGGCCACTTCACCTTGTCTCTTAAGAACTCGGTGGGTTTGGTGGCGAAGAGAATTCCAGGAGGACTTTACGAATTTATGTGGGAACTGCACGCTTCCCCCAGTCAAAGACTTATGATAGCTGAAATCAACAAATTCTACCATGTTGACTTGGTAGTTATGGATGCAATAAAGGCCTTTATTAATCAAGGGCCTGAACGCGGCGATTTAGTGGAACCTAACCTCCTTCTTGCTAGCAAGGATCGCGTGGCAATAGACGCTGTTGGTGTAGCCATCCTCAGAAGCTATGAGACAACTCAGAATATTACAAAAGGGAGAATCTTTGAACTAGATCAGATACGTAGAGCTGCTGAGCTTGGAATCGGCGTCAATTCAGCCTCTGACATAAAGTTAACACCGCTAAATGATGAAAGCCGAGATGATGCGGATAAAATAGAACGCATTCTCAAAAGCCAAGGCTAAACCATAAATGTTCTGAGTTTCATCTGCAAATTTTGACTATTTCAATTTTTCATAGATCCAGCTCATTATTGTTTCAAAAGTATCTCTTGTGAATCCCATATGCCCCGCGTCGTAAAATCTAGCGCACTTTGGACTGCCATGTTCAAGCAGCAAATAGTAGTCCTGGATGGGAAACACTGAATCATGAATTCCGTTAACAAGAAGAAGAGGAGCGCACGGTTTATCCAGTATCCCTTGCTTCAGAAGAGAGAGCTTAGGTGCATATTCTACCCATTCTTTATAGGAAGACTTGCCGAATGCGTAAGCAAGAGTCTCAAACAACTCGAAGGGGTATTCTCCTCTCTCCTGCTTATGAATCCATTCAAGCTCAAACGCATAGTGAACTGGTCCGCCTTGACTCACCGCGCACGCTATCTTATCCTTGAACACGTGTGCAACCTTAACTGCCCAGTAGCCGCCAGTGCTGTAACCCCAAACCCCCAATTTGCGAGAATCAAATACCTTGCTCATCCCAACCCAATCAAAAACTGCTCCAAACAATCTCTCCGCATCCTCTGAACCTTTAAGGGGTGAGTCACCTACTCCAGGTCCATCAATCGCCAAAGTCGCTATGCCCCGCTCTAAAGCAGAATCGTTCAACTGTTCTTCCTTGAAACCGTCAATTCCACCCCAACTTACAAGCAAGGGAAAAGGAAGAACCCCGGTCTTGGGCACCCGTAGATAAGCAATAATTTTGTTTCCTTCACCGCTTTTTCCTTTAAACGGTATTTCAATACGTTCTATCGGAATGTCGAAAAAACACGCAGCCTTAAAGAGCATTTCCTGCGATTTCCTATACGCTTCCTTTTTTCCCTCAGAATTTATTGTAGGGTACCGTGCGAGTCTATAATACTGATATGCTCTAAGATAGTTTTCTTTAGCGCCTTGTTTATCACCCGCCTTTTCCGCTTGTGCTGCTTTAACTTCATACGGCTTAGCCGCAGAGCTGAAAGCCGCCGCCCACTTATCCCTATCATAGGAAGTAAGGCTGGTCATAACCCGTTCAACATCATCGTACAACGCGTAGGTGAACGGATAAACTCTCATTTTTACTCGTGGTTTCCACATTTCCCACAATTCGTTTATAGGTCGCACATATCTTTTTGATTGGCCCTCACCCATTTTTTCATTACCTTCAACAGAAGACGCAGTCATATCAAACTCAACTCCTCTTATTTTTGCAATAATTTTTCTAAGTTAATTTCTAGAGTTCGTAGTTAAGTAATCTTCTATACTTCTGCAATCTTTCAGATAAACTTCAAAGCGGAATCAACTCTGGGATGCGCTAGAAGGAATTGTTAAATATTTATTCGTGAAAGTTTGATTTGATCTGGAATGGAATTTTCTAATAAAACTGTAACCTTCAAGTGTTCAGATGGCGCTGAGATGATGGCTTATGTTGCCACTCCTAACGCTGGAGGCAGACATCCCGCAATCATTGTGGTCCATGAAGCTTGGGGCCTCAACGATCAGATTAAGGGTGTTGCAAACAGATATGCTGAACAAGGATTTGTCAGCATAGCTCCACATCTTTTCAGTCGACAGAAAGAATTAACCGAACAAGCCATCGAGAAAGCAATGATGCTTATGTGGAAAATTCCACCTGAAAAAAGAAGCGACCCAGCAGCAGTACAAAGTTTAATGGCGAGCCTGCCTGAAAACGATCGAAAAATAGTCCACTATTTCTTTGCAGGTCGAGAGAATGCAGAAAAAACAATGACTGAAGACCTTCATTGCTGCGTAAATTACCTAAAGAACCTAGAAACTGTAGAAGGCGAAAGGCTTGGGATAACCGGTTTCTGTCTCGGCGGCGGACTAACTTACCAGCTTGCAACCGAATACCCATTCAAAGCTGCAGTTCCCTTTTATGGCGCAAACCCGAGACCACTCGATGCAGTTGCAAAAATTAATGGACCTGTATTCGGGGTCTATGCTGGAGAGGATCAAAGAATAAACAGCGGCGTTCCAGCACTAGTAGAAAGCATGATTAAGCACAAAAAAACCTTTCAAATAAAAATCTACGAGGGAGTGCAACACGCCTTCTTCAATGAAAAAAGACCCGTATACAACAAAGCCGCAGCTGAAGACGCGTGGGCAATGACTTTAGCTTTCTTCAACAAGTACCTTAAGGCGACTCAATGAGCAACACCCAAAACCGAAATGAATCAACCCTACTCTGGGACTGCTTCACTAATCTGTCGCTAACACTTGAAAAAACCATGGAACAAAAAAATTCAGCAAAAAAAGACCAGAAACAAAAATAATAAGAAAAGGTCTATCCGGAATTCAAAGATATTCTCGGATTAATACATAAAATATAACGACGACGACAAAAAAAGCAATTAAACTTGCTGTAATTGAAAAAATCGAGCTCACACCCACACCGATAAGAGACGCATAGACAGCATATCCTATAAAGAACGCAACGATAACGATGATGCAAAACTCAACAATATTTGTGATTACTCGCTTGGAATCTGGCATATTTTACCGTTTAGACATTGGTCTATTTAAATTTGCTATCCCTATGCTGAAACTCAAAATAGCCGCTAGTCCCTCTTCCTGTTAACCATCAGGCGTGGACTAAGTTTCCTTCAGGCGATTAATAGGTATGCGAATTTTAGACGGGGCAAATTTAATAGTTAAGGGCTTATTATTCACGTAGATTGGTCTTACTTTTATGAAGCACAGTCACAGACCAAGACGGGATTCACTATCAAACATTAATGAGTACCAAAACGTTGCCAAAAATAAAATTGTACTATCGATGATCATCATTGGAACCGTAATGGTGATCGAGGTCATTGGTAGCATTTTCGCTCACAGCTTGGCATTGGGGAGCGAAGCAGTTCATATGTTCACTCACCTGTTTGCCTTAGCCATCAGTTTTGTTGCTATTGTCATTGCATGCAAAGAACCCTGTCACCATCGTACATACGGATTCTATCGGGCGGAAATTCTTGCAGCCCTTTTCAATAGTATGTTTCTTTTTGGGGTCACCGTCTACATTTTCTTTCAAAGCATTGAACGCCTACTCCACCCTCAACCTGTTATAGCATTCGAAATGCTTCTCGTAGCCTTATTCGGGTTAGCTGCTAACGGTTTAAGCATACTTATTCTAAGAGGCAATGTAAGACGCGACCTTAACATCAGGTCTGTTTTTCTCCACATGTTTGCTGATGCCATATCTTCAGCCGTCATCGCAATTGGTGCGGGCATTATCTACTTAACCAAATGGTACATCGTTGACCCTTTACTAAGCATTGGAATTTCAGTTTTGATTTTCGTTTGGGCATGGGGGTTATTTAGAGACTCTGTCAACGTATTACTGGAGACTGCGCCCAAAGGAATGAATACAAACACAGTTAGTTCCGAACTTCAGAAGAACATACCTGAAATCACACAAATAACTGACATGCATATTTGGGAAATAACCTCAGGAATGTACTCGTTTACGGCACACCTACAAACTGACGCAGCTGACTCTGAGAAATTGAGAGAAATCCTTGAAAGAGTAAACAAACTGTTAGATGAAAAATACGGAATCGAGCATACAACAATACAACTTGAACCAAGACGTACCCAGTAAACCATGTGAAGCCTCTTTACGGATTTTTCTATTAGGTAAAAGCCTCTGGTTAACCGAGCCCTACATCAATTCATTTAAATATTACCTAGCAGATGATAAGCCCAAGGTGGTTATAGATGCCAACTCACGGAAGCCTAACAAAAGCTGGTAAGGTAAAAGGCCAAACTCCGAAAGTTGCCAGAAAAGAAAGACACGGCTCCATCCCTAGAGTTAAGAATATGCGCAACTACGAGAAACGTCTCATCCTAAGTCGCAAAGCCGGACAGAACTGGATGACCAAATAGGCCAGCTGATTCGCCAAAACATCCTCCTTTGTCGGAAAACCCTTTTTTAATCCACTCCTTACGAAAAGCCTATTCCTACATCTACATCTTTCTCAATACCACATGAATAAACCGCAGTTTATGCTATTGACTTCATAACCCGAACAATGGCATAGTACTTCAAGACAAATATTCTCGCTATTTAAATAGCCGCATAATTTTTAGTTCATTAACTCCTATAGGTCGGTGTTAGATTGAAATCCGTCTGCCGCAAAGTAGTAGATGAACTAATGCAAATCCCTAACCCGACAAGAGAAGACGTGGATTCAATTAAATTTAAGCTATCTGAAGAATTTAAATTAAAACATGTCCCAGGTAACTCTGAAATCATAAGTTGCCTAAAGCCTAACGAAAAAACTAAACTTCTCCAAATACTCAAAAGAAAAATTGTTAGAACAATTAGCGGCGTAGCAGTAATCGCAGTTATGACTAAACCATGGCCGTGCCCTCACGGCAAATGCGACTATTGCCCAGGAGGTCCCCCATATTCTCCGCAAAGTTACACCGGTCACGAGCCCGCAGCCATGAGAGGGCTTCAAAATCAATTTAACCCCTACCTCCAGGTGAAGAATAGAATTAAACAGCTACAATCCATCGGACACGACGTCGATAAAGCTGAACTCATTATAATGGGCGGGACATTTCCAGCTATGCCTACTGCCTATCAAGAACATTTTATTCAAAGATGCCTAGATGCCATAGCAAATAATGGTTCAACTAGTCTTGAGGAAGCCGTAAGGAAAGCTGAAAAAAGTAAGATTCGAAATGTAGGAATAACAATTGAAACTAGACCGGATTACGCGAAACAAAAGCATGTTAATCACATGCTCAAAATGGGCGTAACAAGAGTTGAGCTCGGCGTTCAAAACATTTACGACGACATATACCGCCTAGTGGAAAGAGGACATACAGTTAAAGACGTCATTGATGCGACAAGAATCCTCAAAGACTCAGGTCTAAAAAT
>CAYYPV010000053.1:0-2308 GCA_964473665.1 uncultured Candidatus Bathyarchaeia archaeon | reverse complement strand
AGACGCAAATCTTGAAGATGTATTTCTCAAACTAACTGGAAGGAGACTCAGAGAGTAATGAAGCCTTTATCTTCCTACTTCAAAATTCCAAATCTAACCTACCGCCTATGGAAGGTATGGACAAGAGATAGAGACGTCTTCATGAAGACCTACAAGACAGATCTCCTTATCCCACTGCTAGAGCCAATTCTATATTTATTGGCTATGGGATTCGGCCTAGGATTTTTCATAACAGAAGGAGTAAACGGCGTCTCTTACATTCAGTTCATCGCACCCGGCTTAGTATCCATAGCAATTATGTACGCAGCTTTCTCCGAATGCAGCTACAGTTCATATGTAAGAATCTATTTCCAGAAAACCTACGACGCCATAGTCGCCACACCAGTCAGCCTTGAAGAAGTTGTAGCTGGAGAAATTTTATGGGGCGCTACTAAAGGCCTAATAAATGGCACCATCGTCCTAGCTGTAGTCGCAGCTTTCGGGTTAATAAAAGGACCACTCTTCCTGCTGGTCATCCCCTTCTCATTCCTCGTAGGTTTAATCTTTTCCTCCATCGCCATGTGCTGCACCGCACTCGTATCCGCAATAGACGCGTTTAACTACCCATTCTTCCTCTTCATCACGCCGATGTTCCTGTTCAGCGGCACCTTCTTCCCAATAACAATCCTACCTAAGCCAGTCCAAATCTTAGCACAAGTACTTCTTCCGCTTACTCACACGGTCAACATAATACGCGGATTAACTCTGGGACAGTTCAACGCCTCAATGCTTATCAGCCTAGTATGGCTGCTAATCGTAACAGCTGTACTATTCATTTTGTCAATCAACTTAATGAAAAAACGATTAGTAAAGTAGCCAATTGATATCTTAACATGTTAATAAGATAGTGGATGGTTTATTAAAAATAGGTCATCATGATTATTGGGGCGCATTCAATCATTTTCAGCACGAATCCGAAGGCTGATCGCATTTTCTTTCGGGATGTGCTAAAGTTCCCAAGCGTAGATTTGGGCGATGGATGGCTGATCTTTGGGCTACCGCCAGCGGAGGTCGCTATTCACCCATCAGCTGAAAACAATAAGCATGAATTTTACCTCATGTGCGATGACATACATAAATTAGTGGCTCATATGAAGAAACACAACATTGCCTGCAGCCCTATTCAACACCGGGATTATGGTTTAATCACGCAGCTCAGCCTTCCGGGCGGCGGAAAACTCGGCATTTATGAACCGCGACACGCCCGCCCAAAATCATTTAACCCTAAAAAACTAGTTCAGGTAAAAAGTACAAAAATAAAGAAACCAAAACTCCTTTAAGAAGTTAGCGACAGCATAGGCCACAGCGCTGGTTCAAATGATCACTGATAGAAATATAATTCTGGAAATGCTGTTTAGATCAGAATAATTTTTTCAGTCTAACAACGAAGGCAGTATTCGAAGCTTGATTGTAGCTTATCACAGATATGTTTAAATATGCATATCGGTTACAATTCAAAAATCGAAAGTCGTTATTTGAAGCGTCGCAGAGGGTTGTAAAGTGAGCACAGGACTTGAACAGAAAAATATGGAATCTCCAAAGAAGGTTGTTAGCAGGAACGCTGCTATAGCGTTGGGGGTTATCTGCATTTTGGTTCTCGCCGCTCTAGTCGGTGTTTACGCAAGTTACACCTCAACAATTAACAGCAAAAACACCAAGATAACCGGTTTAAACTCTCAAATAACAACTTTGAACACTGAACTCAGCAATAATGTAAGCGCAGTATCAAGTTTGAACACTCAAATAAACACTTTAAACAGTGAACTGAGCAGCGATTCAAGTTCAATATCAAGTTTGAACACTCAAATAACAAGCTTGAACACTGAAATAACAAGTCTGAAATCTGAACTCGGAACCAACTCAAGCACTATAGCTAGTCTGGAAACTCAGATAACAAACTTGGGAAACCAAGCGACAAATCTTACTAACCTAGTAAACAATGCAGACTCTATAATTTTGGAGAATAAGGTTAACGAAAGCCAATATGCATTAAAATATGCCACTAGCAGCAATCCAAAATACAGTACCTTAACATTTACCGTAAACTATGTCGGATACTTTAATGTCAGCATCACGGCTGAATCTAAACCCAACATCTACGTATCGGTTCTCTATACGACTACTACAGGAAGTTATAATGGTACAACAAACTTCAATAATGTGATTCCGTCAGGGACAACGACATATGCAGTTTACACGATTTTACCAGTCATACCAGGAACCAAAATTACGGTTTTAGTTGGGAACAATGTAGCTGGGGGTAATGCCC
>CAYYPV010000052.1:0-15189 GCA_964473665.1 uncultured Candidatus Bathyarchaeia archaeon | reverse complement strand
TTAGTATTTTTCTTTGGTCTTCTTTTTTTCTAAAAGCCAGAAGCCGAATAAAGCTCCAAAAAATATGATGCTTGCGCTTTTAGTTAGAAAGTTAAACGGAGCTTCGGAGAACTGTTTGGAAATTATGGTTTGCGAAATCCAATTGAACATACCGTCAATCCATTCGTAGCTTGCGGCAGCCATTGTAATAAAAAGCCATCCTTGAGCATAATTGTAGAGTCTTATTTCCCAGTTTTTTTCATTGAAGAAGTATAGAGAGAGAAAAATTACGAAGGCTAAAGTACTGTAAGCGAATAAACTGACGTAGAGCATTCTGATATTTATTACATTTTGAATAGAGAATAGGTTGAAGAAATAGTCGTAGATACGACCATGTATTAAAACTATAATTATACCTGCAAAAGAAGCGATTATTGTAATTATTTCTAAAGTCTTCACTCTTTGCAGTTCATCGAGTTTTTTCATTTTATACACATCACTTAAAAAATGGCTTTTAAGGCTCGTTAGCGAATTATTGTGCGTCTAATTGGTTTAAACACATTTTCTTACCATTCATTCGCATCTATATATTTTACTAAAACAGAAGCCTTACATCCCGACAAAACCTTATTCGTTAATTGTTCCAAAAATAACCAAGTATCTTCTTATTACGCAGATGATGAGTTTATCGTATTTTGCGGCTCGTAGAAGCCAATTTTTAACCTATCTTTTGTATGAATTCCATGCGTGAGGTTAAAAATACATAAAATTCACTGTAAACTTTTATGCTCCACGATATTCAAAAATACCTAGTAAAATATGTAGCAGAGGAGCCTATTGGACAACATAATGAATAATAGCTTGAGAAGCCAATTGGAAAAGATAACGAGTAGCTGGAGTGCTCTTAATGAAGAGAATATTCTTTAACGAAGAAGTTTGCATGGGCTGCGGCCTCTGTGAGGTCTCCTGCCTCGTTCAGCATTCTACTTCAAAGGACGCTATAAAGGCCTACAAGAGTGAAGAACACAAGCCAATAAGCCGGGTCAAAGTGTTTGTTGACCGTCCGTCAGCCTTTGCGGTACAGTGTCAGCATTGTGAAGATTCACCATGTGTTACGGCCTGCCTCTCAGGTGCCATGCATAGAGATGAGAAGACAGGAATGGTGATTCATGATGCGGAGAAGTGCAGAGGTTGCTGGACATGCATTATGGTTTGTCCGTATGGCGCTATAAGAATGGACGTTGCCAAGCGGAAAGTTGTGGCCAAGTGTGATTTATGTTCAGAGTTAGACGTCCCCGTCTGCGTCGCTAACTGTCCCAATGAGGCTCTCGTGTGCAAAGAGGTAACTCCCTGATGCCTAAGTACGTTATCATAGGCGGATCAGCCGGTGCTATTGGTGCGGTTGAAGCCATTAGAGAAGTGGATCCCAGAGGAAGCATAGCAGTTGTTTCTGACGAACCTCTTTCAACATATTCTCGGCCGATGATAGGTGAATACCTCAGCGGGGAGACCCCCCTTGAAGATATTATGTATCGATCCAGGGATTTTTGGCGAGATCAGAAGGTTGAAGCCTTTGTTGGAAGACGGGTTGTAGGTGTAGATCTGGACGGGAAATGCATCAAGCTGGAAGGTGATGTAAAAATTGACTTTGAGAATCTGTTGATAGCTACAGGCAGCAAACCATTCGTCGCCAAAATCGATGGAATAAATAAAAAAGGAGTTTTCACATTCACGACGCTGGCTGACGTTGAAGCTTTAAAGGAGAGCATTGCGGCAGCGGAAAAGGCTGTGGTCGTTGGAGGCGGACTTATAGGTATGTGTATAGCTGAAGCCTTAACCAAGCATGATATAGAAGTAACAATAGTAGAACTAAAAGACAAAATTCTTAGTCTTCTTCTCGACTCTATGGCCTCAGACATCGTCAAAACAAAGATTCAGAATGCAGGTGTCAGTGTCATCACGGGACATTCTGCTCAGCAAATAATAGGAAGAAATGACAACGAAACCGAAGTGGGCGCAGTTGTCTTGGATAATGGGGAAATAATTCCCTGCGATATGGTTGTAATGGCTATCGGCGTTAGACCCTGCACTGAGCTTGTTTTTGGAACTAAGGTAAAGACCAATAGAGGAATAGTGGTTGACAGGTTTATGCGTACAAACATACCGTACGTGTATGCATGCGGAGATGTTGCCGAAGCATATGACTTCGTTTCCAATGAGAATATGGTCTTGCCTCAGTGGCCTGTTGCCTGCTCAAGCGGAAAGGTAGCAGGATATAATATGGCTGGAAAGAAAACGCAGTATTCTGGCGCTACGGTGATGAGTGCTCTGAAGTACTTTGGAATTCCAATAATAGCTGTAGGAATAACTGATCCAAAAGATATTGGTGGGTATGAGGCACTTGTATCGTACAAGCCTAAAGTTGGTTCATATAAAAAGATTGTAATAAAAGATGGAAAAATCGCAGGGTTCATCCTGGTGCAGGATATAGAGAGAGCTGGAATATTATTTTACCTCATGAAGAAGGGTGTTAAAGTAGACGATTTTAAGGGAAAGCTTCTCGCCGAAGATTTTGGCATTGTAAGTCTTCCTGAACAAACAAGGAGAATATTGCTGACGGAGGGCCTGAAGCATTGAGCTGGGCTAAAGTCAACAACGCATACAACGATGATAAGGCAGTTGATGCCTGCTCTTTATTTGGGATGATGAACCTTAGAGGAAAACGATTCTCTTCTGAAGACCCTGTCAAAGCTATCGCCAACATGCATGACCGAGGAAACGGACTAGGCGGAGGTTTCGCCATATATGGTCTCTATCCGGAACGTAAGGATGACTACGCTTTACACATCATGTACATGGATATGGATGCTAAGAAAAGTGTGGAAAATCTACTTAAGGAAAATTTTGATGTGCATTTAGAGGAGGAGATCCCGACCAGAGAAGCTAATGTTCAGAACCCTCCAATAATTTGGAGATATTTTGTTAAACCAAGAAAAGACAAATTTGAGGGTCTGAATCCTGACGACTACGTTAGAGACAATGTTATGCGCATAAATACCCAGACAGGGAAGGCTTTCGTGTTCTCAAGCGGTAAGGATATGGGCGTCTTCAAGGGGGTAGGTTACCCTGAGGACGTAGCTAAATATTTCTGCTTGGAAGAGTATGAGGGCTACTTGTGGACTTGTCATGGAAGATTTCCAACCAATACGCCAGGTTGGTGGGGAGGTGCACACCCATTCAACATCCTTGACTGGACAGTGGTTCACAATGGGGAAATCTCGTCCTATGGCATTAACCGCCGCTACTTGGAGATGAACGGATACAAGTGTACCATGCAGACTGACACAGAAGTGTTAGCTTATACCTTTGACCTTCTTATACGGCGACATAACCTTCCAATAGATGTGGTAGCTCAAATTGTAGCACCACCCTTCTGGGATGAGATTAGTAAAGAGCCGCTTGAGAGACGTCGCCTACTGACAGCACTCCGTCAAACGTATGGCAGCTTATTGATGAACGGCCCCTTCACCATAGTCGTAGCTCATCAAGGAGAGATGATAGGGTTAACGGATAGAATTAAGCTTCGCCCACTTTCAGCGGCAGTAAAGGGCGACCTCCTTTACTTGTCCTCTGAAGAAGCGCCCATACATCTGGTTGCGTCCAACCCTGACAGAGTCTGGCGTCCGAGAGGCGGTGA
Organism: uncultured Candidatus Bathyarchaeia archaeon; assembly: GCA_964473665.1. Lineage (GTDB taxonomy): Archaea > Thermoproteota > Bathyarchaeia > RBG-16-48-13 > CAYPFQ01 > CAYYPV01. Next base: position 11,513 of record CAYYPV010000052.1, on the reverse strand, counting down.
ACCTGTAGTGGGGAGACTTGGACAAGAAGTAAAGGAACTCAGAGTTGAGAGAGTGGCTAGATGAAGAGCTATTTGGAAGCTGAATATATCGTGGAGAGGGATGACCGCCGATGTATTCGGTGTAAAGTCTGCGTGAACCAGTGTCCCAACGAAACTCACTACTATGATCCAGAGGACGATAAGGTTTACAGCAAGGATGAGAACTGCGTAAACTGCCAACGGTGTGTTGTCTTCTGCCCGACTCATGCTATTACAATCAGACGTAACCCTTCTATGTATACAGTGAACTATCATTGGACGCAGGAGGCGATTGGAGCAATTAAGAAGCAAGCTGAAACTGGCGGTGTCATAATCACAGGAATGGGTTGCGATAAACCTGGTTTTACATATTGGGATAAGCTTCTGCTTGATGCAAGCCAAGTCACAAATCCTTCAATTGATCCTCTTCGAGAACCAATGGAGCTTAAAACCTTTCTTGGAGCGAAGCCTGATCGCATTGTACTTAAAAACAGCAACGATAATGTAGTTCTTCAGACTGAGCTGGCTCCTCAACTTGTTTGCGAAACACCAATTCTCTTTACAGCGCTAAGCTACGGGGCCGTAAGCTTTAATGTACACACTGCCCTCGCAAGAGCAGCCACCGAATTCGGAACATACATGAATACGGGAGAAGGTGGTCTAGATGAAAAGCTCTACAAGTATGGTGACCACATCATCGTCCAATGTGCTTCAGGCAGATTCGGAGTGCATCCGAAGTATCTCGACGTAGCTGCTGCAATCGAAATTAAAATTGGGCAAGGAGCAAAACCAGGTTTAGGCGGGCATCTCCCAGGTGAGAAGGTGACTGAGGCTATCAGTCGTACACGGATGATACCAACAGGAACAGACGCCTTATCCCCATTTCCGCAACATGACATTTACTCCATTGAAGATCTCCATCAACTTATCTTCGCCCTCAAGGAGGCGACTGACTACACTAAGCCTGTCTGCGTCAAAATCGCTGCGGTACATAACGCTGCAGCTATCGCAAGCGGTATGGTAAGAGCCGGTGCAGACATCATTGCTATCGACGGCAAAAGAGGCGCTACAGGATCAGCGCCTAAGATTATTCGAGACAACGTCGGGATTCCCATAGAGCTGGCATTGGCAAGTGTTGACCAAAGGTTAAGAGAAGAAGGAATCCGTAATCACGCATCAATCCTAATTGGTGGAGGAATAAGAAGTAGCGCTGATGCTTTGAAAGCTATCGCTCTAGGTGCAGATGCGGTCTATATCGGAACAGCGGCACTTGTTGCTATGGGCTGCACTCTTTGTCAGCAGTGCTATACTGGAAAATGTTCATGGGGCATAGCTACCTCTGACCCATGGCTTACTAAGCGACTTAACCCAGATATCGCAACTAGGAGACTGGTGAATCTTCTCCAGGCATGGAGCTGGGAGATAAAGGAGATGATGGGAGGAATGGGAATAAACGCTATCGAAAGCATAAGAGGCAATAGAATGCGTCTGCGAGCCGTGGGGCTGACTGATACAGAGCTTAAAGTTCTCGGAGTGAAGATGGCTGGTGATTGAAGCTATTATGCCCACTCGAGATACGACAAATCTTCAGGATCACGTGAAAATCAAGGACGGTGTGGCAAAGATAGATGCGGAAGGGGTATACTATCGTGATCTTAATGCAATACTGCGCACCCTTAACGGCGATGGCATTAAGAAAGTAGAGCTCATTAACGTGTACGGTCAGCGATATATAGGAACAGACTTGGAAGGAAACATTGAAATTGACATTCATGGCACACCTGGAAATGATCTTGGCGCTTTTATGAAAGGAGCTTATGTGACTGTTTACGGAAATGCGCAAGATGGCTGTGGCAACACTATGGATGATGGAAAGATAGTGATTCATGGACACGCAGGGGACATAGTTGGGCACTCAATGAGGGGTGGGAGCATATTCATTCGCGACGATGCGGGTTACAGAGTTGGCATTCATATGAAGGAGTATTTGGAAAAGAAACCCATCATAGTAGTAGGAGGCACTGCTCAGGATTTTCTTGGAGAGTACATGGCGGGCGGAGTATTGGTGGTCTTGGGATTGAACCTGAATAATGGTGCGAAGCACGAGGCCAGGTTTGTGGGTACTGGGATGCATGGTGGGCAGATATATATCCGAGGGGAGATCGAAAATGTGGCCAAGAATGTTGAAGTACTTAACTTAGATGAAAGTGACAGACATGTTTTGCAGAATATTGTCGGAGAATTCTGCCAGTATTTTAAGTTTGACGTCGATAAGATTATGGCTGACAAGTTTAGCAAGCTGATTCCGGTTTCGCATCGACCGTATGGAAAGCTTTACGCTAAGTGAGACGGAATCTGTAAAATACGTACAACTTTTGAAAGCATAATTTAGAAACGTATCAAGCTATTGTAATGCGGAAATTTTGACATAAAAAAATTGTAATATTAAGAGAATGCAAACAGCTTGACGAGTCACGGTAAAGAAAGAGGTGAGGTTATACAGCCTTTGATGGCCGAGGCCGCTGCGGTTGCTGGTGAACTGAGATAGATTAAAGATTCAGTGCTTCCCATTCTCCCAGTGAAGTTTCTATTTGATGTTGATAAACAAATTTCACCAGCTGCTAATATGCCTTCATGGGCACTTGCACATGGGCCGCATCCTGGGTTGCATAATGTACAACCAGCGTTTAGAAAAGTGTCAATGTAACCCATCTTTAATGCTGATAAATATTGTTCTCTTGAAGCTGGAATAACTATCATTCTGGTTCTAGGACTTATTTTTCTTCCTTGCAAAATTTTTACAGCTATTTCCATGTCTTCTAATCTTCCGTCAGTGCATGATCCTAGGAATACCTGGTCTATCTCTTTGCCTTCCATTTCGGATACTGTCTTAACGTTGTCAACGGTATTTGGGCATGAAATCATTGGTTCTAATTTTTCCACATTAAAGTCTACGGACTTTTCATAATTTGCCGTGTTGTCGTTTTTAACAAGTTTAATCGGCTTTTTTACTCTCCCTTTGAGATAATTGATTGTTTTTTGGTCAGGGGCTATTATTCCAGCTTTGGCACCCATTTCAACAGCCATATTGCATACGGTTAGTCTGCCGTCGATACTCATTTTTTCTATAGGTGAACCTGTGAACTCTATAGCCTTGTAGGTGGCGCCGTCTGAGCCGATTTTACCAATTGTGGAAAGAATTAGATCCTTAGGTGTAACCATTTCTTGGAGGGTTCCAGTATAATTGAATTTTAACGTTTCAGGAACTTTAAACCATAGTTTTCCCGATATAAAAACAGCAGCCATGTCAGTAGAGCCTATTCCTGTTGAAAATGCCCCAATAGCTCCATAAGTGCAGGTATGAGAATCTGTTCCAACTACGACTGAACCTACGTTAACATGTCCCTTTTCAGGCATCAGCTGGTGACAAATACCTTCGCCGATATCGTAGAAATTTGGAATCTTCTGCTCTCTAGAGAATTCGCGCATTTTTTTATGTACGGCGGATATTTCTTCAGAGGCACTGGGTGAAACGTGATCTATTACCATTACGATTTTGCTTGGATCCCAAACCTTACGACCGCCCATTCCTCTGAAGGCTTCAAGTGTGAGTAATGCGTTTCCATCATGAATCATTGCTGCGTCTATTTTTGCTAATATGAAGTCTCCTGCTGAAACATTCGTTCCTGAGGCTTTGCTCAGTATTTTTTCGGCAATTGTTAGTCCCATAGTATTACTCTTTAGGAGTTTTGTCTTTCTTAACATTATTACTTATTTTAAATAGTTATCGTTCAAATATTTATTAAAGAAAATGTATTTAAATTGCCTTTAAAATTAAGAAACAATAGAAAATATGCGTGAATAATGTGGTTTCAAGAATTATAAAGTGAATTCCAGAAAAGATTTATAAGTAACTATACATTTACAACTACGTTCATTCTAAAAATATCGAAAGTGAAAAAGAATGATTGATGAACGAAAAAGAATTGTGAAAGTGTGGCATGGCACTATGTTGGCTTCCCGTTTTAGTGGACTTTATGAACGGTGTTCTTTAATTGAATTGGAGGATTCAGAATGAAGGTCAGTTGCCCTGAATGTGCAGCGGAATTTGAAGTCCCGGACGACGTGGTAGTCGGCGAAATCCTAAGTTGCCCAGACTGTGGTTTAGATGTTGAAGTCAGTGAGATAAGCTGCGGAAAAGTAGTCTTAAAGTCCGCTGAGGTCGAAGGCGAGGATTGGGGAGAATAGAGGGGAAGTATAATCGCTATTACTGTCAGCATGCTTTTTGATCAGATCCGGTGGGAAGAGAAAAATCTAATCGCCGCAGCTAAGAGAAAGCAAATAGACCTTATCCCTATAGATGCGAGAAAAGTACACATAGACGTTACCAGCGGAAAGGATAGAAAGAAATTCGGCGACATTGTTCTTCAAAGGTGTATAAGCTACTTTAGGGGACTCCATTTAACAGCTGCTTTAGAAAGCATGGATATTCCGGTAGTGAATTCATACGCTGTTACTGCAGTATGCGGAAATAAGCTTCTAACAACTTTAGCCTTGGTTGAGGCAGATGTACCTACACCTAAAACAATACTCGCGTTTACGCCTGAAACGGTTTTAGAAGCCCTTGAGGAGCTGAAGTATAAAGCTGTGCTAAAACCTGTAACTGGAAGTTGGGGGAGATTAATAGTGCCGCTTAGGGATAAGGAGATAGCTCAAGCTATTTTAGAGGATAGAGAGTTCATGCATCCGCTCTACCAAGTTTACTACGTTCAAGAGATAGTGAAAAGACCGCCACGAGACATTAGAGCAACTGTAATCGGAGATGAAGTAGTAGCAGCAATTTACAGGATATCAACAACTGGCGAGTTAATTACAAATATTGCAAGAGGAGGAAGAGCTGAAGCTTGCAAGGTAACCAAAGAGCTTGAAGAAATCTCTTTGAAAGCTGCTGAAGCCGTTGGCGGCGGAGTGCTCGGCGTGGATTTGATGGAGAGCCCGAAGGGACTTGTTGTTCACGAAGTAAATCATACAATAGAGTTTTTCGGAACAGTGACAACTACGCACGTTGATATTCCTGGGCTAATCCTAGAGTATTGCTTAAAACAGGCGAAGAAATAATGAAAGTCGGAATAGTCGGAGCCTCAGGATATACTGGAGGAGAACTTCTAAGATTACTGCTACTTCATCCTAAAGTAGAAGTCGCGGTAGCTGTGTCAAGAGAGTATGCTGGAGAGTACTTGTTCAGGGTACACCCAAACCTCCGCGGTGTCACTGATCTCAAATTTCGGCCGCTGGATGTACCTACAATAGCTAAAGAGTGCGAAATAGTATTCACGGCTACGCCTCACGGAGCAACCGTCGCGCTTGCCCCAAAATTCCTTGAAGCAGGATTAAGAGTCATAGATTTAAGCGCTGATTTCCGACTGAAAAACCCAGCTGATTACCCGAAATGGTACCACTGGGAACACCAGCGCTCCGACCTACTGAAGGAGGCGGTTTATGGTTTAACTGAACTACATAGAGACGAGATAAGAAAAGCTAAGCTAGTAGCCTGTCCTGGCTGCATTGCAACAGGCGCCATAATTGAACTAGCCCCATTAATTAAGGCTGGCATCGTTGACAACAGTAAAGTTGTGGTGGATTCGAAGATTGGTTCAACAGGAGCTGGAGGAAAACCGTCGCTTTCTACGCATTTCTCTGAACGATTTGGAGTTGTTAGACCATACAAACTAACAGGACATAGGCATACTGGAGAGATAGAGCAGGAGTTGAATAACCTTGCAAACGGCCACGTAACTGTCGCACTTTCATGCCACGCCGTAAATATTGTAAGAGGAATCCTGTGCACGGCTCACACATTCTTAACTAAAGATGTTAAGGAGGTTGACATCTGGAAAATTTACAGAACGATGTATCAAAATGAACCTTTTGTAAGATTGGTGAAAGACAGGAAGGGAGTCTACCGCCTGCCTGATCCGAAGATTGTAATAGGATCAAACTTCTGCGACGTAGGATTTGAACTTGATACACACACGAATAGACTGGTCGCTGTATCAGCTATTGATAATTTAATGAAGGGAGCAGCTGGACAAGCAGTTCAAAACCTGAACGTTATGTTAGGCATAGATGAAAAAACAGGCCTTGAAGCTTCAGGTTTTCATCCAGTGTAAAATCCGCCTGGTGTCACATAGATGGTTCTTGTAATTAAAATCGGGGGATCGACGCTAAAGGAAGGAGTTGCCTCAGACTTCATCGAGGATCTGAAGGATGTCCACTCAAAAGAAAAAGTAGTGTTGGTACATGGCGGAGGGTCAGAGGTAACTGAAGTAGCGAAAAAACTGGGTAAAGAACAGAAATTTGTAATTTCACCTGAAGGTTTCAAAAGCAGATACACTGACAAGGAGACTGTTGAAATATTCACAATGGTTATGGCGGGGAAAATAAACAAAGAAATAGTCAACACACTTTACAGAAATTCAATACGGGCTGTGGGCATATCAGGTATAGACGGCGGACTTATACGGGCTGAAAGAAAGAAGAAACTTGTCATCGTTGACGAAAGAGGAAGAAAGCGAGTTATTGATGGAGGATACACTGGAAAAATAACCAGCGTAAATCCTGAAGTAATTGACACTTTACTATCACGAGGATTCATGCCGGTAATTTCCCCAATTGCTCTTGGGGAAGAATTCGAGTTATTGAATATCGATGGCGACCGTGCAGCAGCATATGTAGCTGGAGCGCTTAAGGCGAGCAGACTTATCCTTCTGACCGATGTGCCTGGACTTTACATTAATGAAAAACTTGTTCCGAAACTTACAAAGAAAGAAGCTGAAGTAAAAATCCGCGGAATCGGTCCAGGTATGGTAACTAAGGTTTACGCGGCTGTGGAAGCGTTAAACATGGGAGTCGGTGAAACGTTAATTACATCTGGGTTGGAGAAAAAACCGATATCAAATGCGTTATGCGGAAAAGCTGGGACGGTTATTTGTTATGAGTAGTGAGGATTTAATCGAGACCGAGAACCGTTTTATGGCGAATGTTTACGCTAAGAGGCCAATTGTAATCGTTCGGGGAAAAGGTGCGGTTGTCTGGGACAATGAGGGGAAAGAGTACATTGACTGTATGGCGGGATACGGAGTTTGCATTATTGGACATGCCCATCCTAAAGTAGTTGAGGCAATACAAAGGCAGGTTGAGAGACTAGTTACAGTCCACGGATCCCTTTACAATGATGTTAGGGCTGAATTTCTTCAGAAGCTTGCTGGAATAATGCCTCCAGGGCTTGATAAGTTCTTTATGAGTAATAGTGGATCCGAGAGTGTTGAATGCGCTATAAAGTTAGCTAGAAAATTCACTGGAAAATCTGAGATTATTGCGGCGATGCGTGGCTATCACGGTAAAACTATTGGAGCGTTATCCGCTACTTGGGATGAGAAATACAGAAGCGGATTCGGGCCTCTTATGCCTGATGTTAAGCATGTGCCCTTCGGTAACCTTGCGAAGACAAAGGAAGCTATCACAGATAAGACGGCGGCCATTCTTGTGGAGCCTATTCAAGGTGAAGGCGGAATACGCGTTCCATCTAACGACTATCTACCTGGATTGCGAGAGCTATGCAATGAGAAGAATATACTGTTAGTTCTGGATGAAGTTCAAACAGGCTTCGGTAGAACTGGAAGAATGTTTGCGTGCCAACACTGGAATGTAGTTCCCGACATAATGTGTTTAGCGAAGGCTGTGGCGGGAGGATTGCCCATGGGCGTGACCGCTGCAAGGAATGAAATAATGTCATCGCTGAAGGTGGGAGAGCATTCAAGTACTTTCGGTGGAAATGCACTTGTTTGTGCAGCAGCGTCCGCCACGATTGATGTTATCGTTAACGAAAAACTTCCTGAAAGAGCAGCTGAACTCGGAGGATATTTCAAAGGCAGGTTAAATGAACTAGGTGAAGAGTTTAAAATAGTTAGAGAAGTTAGAGGACTTGGCTTAATGCTGGGAATGGAGTTAAGATTCGACTGTAAGGACATAATTTTAGGAGCTCTAGATCGCGGTGTTATTTTACTCGACGCTGGAGTAAATGTACTAAGATTCTTACCTCCGCTGGTAATCAACCAGAAGCAAATCGACATTGTTGTTGATGTCTTAGGGAGACTGTTGGAGAAGCAGGAACATGACAAATTACGCAGTTGAATTTTTAAAACATATTCTTAAGGTATACAGTCCGACCGGTCAAGAAGAAGAATTGGCTAAGTTTTTGTCGCGTAGAATGAAAAGATTAGGCTTCAAAGTAAGAATTGATGAAGTTGGTAATGTAATAGGCCGAATTGGAAGCGGTTCACCGAAGATATTACTCTGCGGCCATATTGACACGGTGCCTGGACAGATACCTGTAGAAAGGGTTGGGAATAAAATTTACGGCAGAGGTGCAGTGGATGCTAAAGGACCGATGGCGGCCATGATTATGGCGGCTAAAGAGTGTGCTCGCAGCAATAGGAGTGGCACAGTTATTGTGGCAGGTGTCGTAGGGGAAGAGGGTACCAGCGTAGGAATGAGACATCTTTTGAAGAAACGCCTACGAGCGGATTACGCTATCATAGGAGAGCCGAGTGGAATAGGTAAGATTACAATTGGGTATAGAGGAAGAGCACAACTTAAGCTGACATGTAGAACGATAGGGGGGCATGCAGGAGCCCACTGGTTATACAGAAACGCGATCGAAGATGCATACCAAATCTGGTTAATTATGAAAAATATCCAGCTTAAATGGCATAAAGAAGGCGGACATTTCTACTCAGTTTCAATGTGCCCAACGATGCTTAAAGGTGGAGAGTTTTCAAACGTTGTACCGAGTTACTGCGAGATGACTATTGATGTAAGAGTTCCGCCTCCGCTAAAATGCGCGGATGTGATTAGGGAAATTAAGGCGGCCACTAATTCCTACGAAAAGGATAAGCTAGATTTCAAAATAGAAGTTGAGGATAAAATGGAGCCATTTGAAGTTAACAAAGATTCAGCGCTCATCAGAGCTTTGAAGGGCGCTATTAGAGAGGAAAAAATTAGGCCAGTTAAACTGATTAGAAAAACTGGCGCAAGCGACATGAATTTTGTTGGAGCCTGCATGAAAATTCCAGTTGTCGCATACGGCCCAGGAAATTCACAGACTGAACATACAACTGAAGAGAATATAGATGTCCAAGAGTACCTAACAAGCATAAAAGTCCTCAGCAAAACTTTGGAGAAACTGCTTCCGCCCGTCAGTAGCTCGTAGATTAATAGGTTTGTAGGGCATTGTATTCGAATTGATTTGGTGTTATACTAAATATTTCCTTAAACTTATAGAAAGAGTTAATTTATTTGGCGCATTAGATTTTGCACAGAAGAGTTCAAAATTATGCTATTGATTCAGCTCTCAGATTTCCACTGTGGTTCATCAGAAACTTTTCTACGAGATAAGTTAGCATCAGCTATAAAAGAGGTCAATCATCTAAATCCGGATGTTGTTATTTTATCAGGAGACTTAACTGAAAACGGGTTTAAGAACGAGTTTGAAGAGGCAAAACGCTTTATTGATCAGATAAAGTGCCGGAGAAAAATTATCACGATGGGAAATCACGACGCAAAACATACGGGTTTTCTGCTTTTTGAGGATTTATTTGGGTTACCCGCTGGTGCTTATAGTAATAAGGATTATACTATTGTTTACGCTAACACAGCGCGACCAGATAAAGATGAAGGACGCTTAGGAAGAGATCAAATAGAAATTGCTGTGAAAGCGTTTGAAGGAGCAGAAGATATCCCTAAAATTTTCGTATTGCACCATCATCTAATTCCGGTTCCAGACACAGGTCTTGAACAGGCAATAGTTGAGGATGCGGGCGATGTGCTGAAAGCTGTCTCCAAAATTGGAGTCGACTTGGTTATTTCTGGTCACCGCCACAGACCGTGGATTTGGAGGTTGAATGATACGCAATTCATTTTCGCTGGAGCTGTTTCAACAAGAAAACTTCGCGGGTTCTTTGAAAACTCATATAATGTTATTAAAATTGATAAAAGAGAAATCACTCCGAGTTTGAAAATAGTCGGTGGACCAATGATCAGCTTTGAGAAGGTAGTGTCCCAATCTAAAAAATAATCAGCAGATACAATAGCATTAATTCATTTATCTTTGGAAAAAATTCCTTGCCTTAGAATGGGATAATTCGTGCATATATTAATCTCGTCGTCCATAATTGAACGATAATAATAGAAAACTTATTCCCGCGCCTTTTTAGAGACTATGTTGGCAGCGGCTTAGTTGAGAGTCGCGCAATGTATGAACCGTTTATCGCTATTTTTTCTATTGCGATCATTGAATCATAATTTTGTTTTTCTCTACAGGATATTGTCCATTCTTTCATAAATTCCATGAATTTGATTGTACTCTGTTTAGCCTGATCAGGGTCAACTTCTCTAAGGGATTGATAGGCTTGTTCAGCTATTTTTACTGCCTGGGTAAGGAGGCTGCTGAGTTCTCCTTGGATCGGCTTCTTTAATTGGATTAATGAAGCTAGTCCATCTGAAATCCGGAATGTGTCGAGTGTAACTCCAGCTAATATAAGGCCAATCGTAGCGTCTTGTACGTGTGGTGTCGTTTCAACAAAGTGGATCGCTGAATTGTTCGCTTCAACCAGTTTTTTGTTGATTGAATTGATTAACTTTATACTAAATTGCCCGTTTAAAAGATCTTGATATGCTTTCTTTATCGTAGTATTAGCGAAGTCGAGGTCACGGAAGCCCTTGTTGAGGTATTTCCCAGTTTTAAGTTTTTTGGCGCGGTCAAAAATTGTTGAGACTGTAGTTTGATCTGTAAGTAGGGCAATTGGTCCATTAGGATCGGGTGGCCCCCCAGCCAGCGCTGGACAAACTTTCGTTAAACAGTTCTCACACACTCCAGCAGCGCAGTCTACTATAGCATTTCCGCAGTAACTACAGATTATGCTTGCCCAAAGGGTTCTTGAAACTAGTCGTATTGTTTGTATAGCGTCATTTCTATCTTTGGCTTTTCGGACATTGATTCTTCCATCTTGGAAAATCATTACAGTTTTATCGTCTAGGTTTATTCTAGCTACGCCAAGTTTTGGAGAGCACCTTACATCGGTGTACAGTTCGCTGGTATTCAGAGCCCAGCACATAACAAATGGATCAAAGAAGCTGTACTTAAGATCGCGCATGGTATCCTTAGAACCTGAAACTAACTTTGTTTCGGCCGCTATTCGTCCGGCTTCGCCTTCACATGGGTTAATGTAGGTTACTCCTTCTTTCTCTAACTCAACAGGGTGTTTAGTTCCAGATTCAATTTCTTCCTTCAAGATTTCTCGGATGCATTCCAAATTTCTCTCGTACTCTGGCAGTTTCAGGTTAAAGCATTTTTCAGGAGACATGCCTCCCGCTGCAATTTTTCTAGCTGAAGTTCTGCAGGTTGGATTGCCGCATAAACCACAATCTTTCTTCGG
>CAYYPV010000051.1:0-8634 GCA_964473665.1 uncultured Candidatus Bathyarchaeia archaeon | reverse complement strand
GCAGTTTTGAAGGAAGAAACATCAACTGAGGAATTTAGAAAAATCCAGATCACAGGAAAATCCTCTTTTATAGTCTCGGTTCCAAAAAAATGGGTTACTAAACTCGCTTTAAAGCCAGGAGACCAAATAGCCGTAAAGACGTTTGATGATTACTCAATACTCTTAACTCCAAAGAGATTCATGGAAAAAGCTGGAAGAAAAGAAGCTCAGATAACAGTTTCTGCAGAAGACAATATCCAATCGATTATCCGCAGGATAATTTCTTACTATTTAATAAGCTACAATGTAATCCGTGTTAAATCTAAGGAAGGCCCTTTAACCCCCCTACAGAGAGCGTCAATAAAAGATGCTATTCGAAGAAAATTAATGGGCGCAGAAGTTGTAACCGAATCATCCGACGAGGTGGTCATCCAAATCCTTATCGGACATCCTGAGTTATCAGTCCAAAACGCGTTAATGAGAATGTTTACAATCGCCTCACTGATGCATAAGGACGCAATTACAGCGCTGAAAAACATCGATAAAGAAATAGCCCGAAGCATAATAGCCACCGACGATGAAGTTGATCGCTTCGATTTGTACATCGTTAGGTTACTGAAAACTGCAATTCAAGACAGTCGGTTCATGAAGGAAGCTGGATTAAAGAATCTTCGCGAATGCTTAGGTTACAGATTAGCTACAAGAAGCCTTGAGAGAGTAGCTGACCACTCTGTCAAAATAGCGGAAAACATCCTATTTCTCGAAAAGCCCATTAATGACCTAGTGTACCAGAAGATTCTTGAATACAATTCCTCAGCTAGCAAGTTACTCGAAGACTCAATAAACGCATTACTTAATGAAAACTACAATATGGCTGACAAACTAATGTCAAGAGTAGGAGAGGTTTCCGCTTTGGAGAAAAGCATAGTTGAAGGCATACTTAAGCAGAAATTCGATATTAAGACAACCTCTTCCCTAAGATTAATTTTGGAAAGCTCAAAGAGGATAGCCGAGTGCAGCGAAGACATAGTTGAAGCAACCCTTAACAGGACGGTTGAAAAAACAAGCAAAATGTAAGTCACAATCTCCTCTCACAGTATATTTTTAAACACGGTTTACTGTTCTTATAGTTCATAATATTTACAGAAAATCTCTAAAAAAGGAGAACATTGATGTAAATGAAAAGCGAAAATTTCGCAAACGATGAAGAAACTAGGCGGAAATATCTTGAAAGACTGTCTAAGCTTAGCTACCTAACTTTTGACCCTAACAAATGGGAAGAACAAAGAAAATTTGTATACAAACCCCTCCCACTTAATGTTGACGTAATCATAGATGACACTACACTTAGGGAAGGACTCCAAATGGCTGGACTGACAAGCCCTTCTCCAGCCGACACATGCCACGTCGCTACTTTACTTAGAGATATAGGCGTAGAACGCCTTGAAGTCATAACCTACACCCCATCTGATCAAGAAGCAGTAAATTTGATGCGAAACGAAGGTTTAGGCGACATGATGGCTGCCTGGTGCAGGGCAGTTAATGAAGATGTGGATTTAGCATTAAAATTTGATTTCAAACAGGTCGGAATATCTCACCCAGTTTCCTATATTCATTTTGAAAAATGGACTGATAAAACGCTTGAACAGCTCATCGCAAGAGTCGTAGAAACTGTAGAGTACGCCCGAGATCATGGGCTAAAAGTTTTCGTTCACGGAGAGGACAGTACAAGAGCAGATTGGAGCTTTGAGAAGAAATTTATAAACGCTGTCGCGGATGCTGGGGCAGAGGTCTACAGGATTTGTGACACCGTTGGTTGCGGTATTTCAGATTTGAACGCGCCTTTGCCGAACGGAATTCCAGCCAAGATTAAGAGCATTAAAAAAGAAACTAAAATTCCTCACGTGGAGATTCATGCTCATGATGATGTAGGCAATGCTGTGGAAAACACCATGGCAGCAATTAGAACAGCCTCAGGTCTATACGACAAATTCTACGCGAGCACAACTTTCCTAGGAATCGGCGACAGAGCTGGAAACGCTGAAACAGAAAAAATAATAATGAATTGTTACTTACACCACAATATAACAAAATGGAACCTTAGCCTATTAAGAGAAACCGCTAACTTCCTAGCATCAGCTCTCAACTACTATTTACCGTTAAATAAGGCCATAGTGGGTGACGCTGCATTTGCACATGAATCCGGAATCCACCTACACGGAGTTCAATCTCTTCCCTTAACTTATGAAGTGATTCCGCCGGAACTTGTTGGACATGAAAGATCCATAGTTATCGGAAAACGCTCTGGGAAGCATGGAATACAGATGAAAGTCGAAGAGATACTTGAAGAAAAGATAAATGATAAAGATCCAAGGCTTGAAATGCTGATCAATTTAATTCAAGATGAATATCTACGAGGCGACAGAAGGCACGCCATAAAGGAATTAGAGTTCAGAGAACTTATTCAAAGAGCTGGTTTTAAACTAACGAAAAAAACCGGATAATCCTTTTTAACCAGTTTTACGAAGCCGAGGTACTTCTATAATGAAACGCATTTTTATTATGAATTCATACAGATTATTTTGCTATAACATTGCTAAAGTTTAAATATAATATCATTTATTGAACAAATATTCAAATCTAGGATAAAGATTATTGAGGGAAAACAATTGGAGTCAAAAATAAATGAAAAATTTGATGATGTTGATCTCAAAATTATCATGTTACTTCAAGATGATTCTCGATTAAGTTTTAACAAAATAGCGAGTAAACTGGGAATATCTGTTGGAACGGCATACAATCACATCAGGAACCTAGAGAAAAAAGGCGTATTGAAGGGCTACACAGTGCTAATCGACCCAACAATGCTTGGATATACCATGACTGCTCTCATATTGATTCAAGCCGAGGGGGCTCATCTAGTGCATGTAGAAAATGAGATTGCGAAAATTAGCGATGTAATTTCTGTATACGACATCACAGGAGACTATGATGTTGCTGTAATTGCTAGATTTAAAGATAGAACCGGATTAAATAGCTTTGTAAAAAAACTTTTAGCCGTCCCTTATGTAAAAAGAACAGTTACAAACGTAGCTCTAAATGTTGTCAAAGAAGACTTTAGAACCCAATTCATTGAGCCTTTATGATAAACAATTTTCAGGTAGGAACTTTATGAAGAATCCAGTAAGAATCACAATTGCACTTGACAACGATACAAACAATTTGATCGAAAAAATGAAAAATGAGATGAAAGTCTCCCAAAGCGAGCTGGTGAGAGAAGCTCTCAGGTTTTATTACGCTAACAAAGACATCGTCGACGCTTCCGTGAGAAGTAAACTAAACTACTATATGGATATGCTCCTTTCCGGTGAACACGTAATTATAGATGTGGACCACTGGCTCCTTTTCTTGAATCTAGTAGAATCCTTACCCGAAAAGGATAATTTTTGGGAAAAACATAGGGAAGTAGCCAGATCTCACGCAGAGCAGCTAAGACAAAATGTATCATCCCTCGAAGACATTTTAAAACGCTTAGAAGCCTGCAACTTCTTCAGATTAACTAAGAACTCCGAAAACGACTTCACTCTAGTTTTAGGGTCTAAAACAGCCATGAAATTCGTCAAGATATTCATTGAAGAGTATCTTTCAGCCATCGGCATAAAGGCGGAGATAAAGGAGAACATTGCAAAAATAAGAGTTACGGCTAAACGTCAATAATTTCATTTTTGCTAAAAGTCCAGCTTTGAGCTATCTAAAACTTGTTTAGCAATTTTTCGCGTATTTTCTGGTGTCAACGCATTTTTATTCTAGCTATACGAATGTAAGTTCGTATTGGTTGATAGATATGCAAAGAGTCAAAGCAAAGGCGTACTCTACGATCGCTAATTTAGGTCCAGGCTTTGATGTGTTCGGAATAAGCGTTGATGCAGGGTACGACAATGTTCAAGCAGAGACTATCGAAAAAGGATTGGAGATAGAGATATCTGGAATAGGGTCAGAGAAACTACCAACAGATCCTGATAAAAATACTGCTGGGCTAGTTGCGAAAGAGATTCTTGGCTTCTTCCAGATTAAAAAAGGACTTAAAATAAAAATTCAGAAAGGCATCAGACCTGGAAGCGGCCTCGGAAGCAGTGCAGCCAGCGCTGCAGCTCTAGCAGTTGCTTTAAACAAACTTTTCAATCTTGGTCTGTCAAAAATAGAGCTCATAAAATATGCTTCAATAGGCGAAATAGCTGCAGCAGGAGTAGCGCACGCAGACAATGTTGCAGCAGCAATTCTTGGAGGTTTCACAATTGTTCGAACTTACAATCCGCTAGACGTCTTAAATATACGTCCTCCCAGCGGAATTAGGTTCTGCGTTGCATTACCCGAAATAGAGGTTGCGACAAAAATCGCCAGATCGGTACTACCTAAAGAAGTTCAGCTCACAAGCTTTGTTCATAATGTAGGTAACGCTTCATCCCTCGTCTACGGGATGTTCAGAGGCGATATAGACCTCGTGGGTAGATCGATGAGCGATGTAATAGTTGAACCTGCTAGGGCTGGTCTAATTCCTGGATACGAGCTGGTCAAGAAATATGCGAAGGAGGCTGGAGCTTCTGGCGTGACCATCAGTGGGGCGGGTCCAGCTATGGTGGCTATAGTTAATCCTCGTAAGATTAACCCGAAGCGTGTTTCACAAAATATGAAAAAAGGCTTTATGGAAGCAGGAGTTAAATCAGAGATTTTTATATGCAAACCGGCTTCAGGCTCTACGGTTTTGGAGGTTAAATAATGCAAATGCAATGGCACGTTCAATGTATTAATTGCGGTGAAAAGTATCGCCCAGACGAAATAATTTACGTGTGCAAAAAATGTGGTAACATACTTGATGTACGTTACGACTATGAGGAAGTTTCTAGAACGCTAAAAGCGTCAGACTGGAAAAAGCGGCCGCTAGGAGTTTGGAAATACAGAGAGCTGCTTCCAATTTTAGATAAATCGAAGATTATTACACTGAATGAGGGTGGAACAAACCTATATCACTGTAAACGATTAGGCTCAAAACTGGGACTGAGAAATCTCTACGTTAAGAATGAAGGCGAAAATCCCACAGGATCATTTAAAGATAGAGGCATGACTGTAGGATTAACAAAGGCTGTGGAATTTAAATCGAAAATTGTTGGCTGCGCATCCACGGGAAATACATCAGCATCATTAGCGGCTTACGCTGCAAAAGCTGGGATTTCATGCATAGTTATAATCCCGTCAGGTAAAATTGCGTTCGGTAAATTAGCGCAGTCCATCATTTATGGAGCAAAAATAATTCAAGTTAGAGGAAACTTTGATCAAGCGCTAAAAATCATAGTTGAACTTTCGGAGAAATTTAAGAAAATCTATCTTCTAAACTCAATCAATCCATACAGGTTAGAAGGGCAAAAGACATTAGCGTATGAGGTGTACGATCAGTTAGGCGGTAATTCTCCAAATAACGTGGTTGTCCCGGTCGGTAATGCCGGCAACATAAGTGCAATATGGAAAGGCTTCTCAGAATTCAACTATCTAGGTTTAACTAATAAGCTTCCTCAAATGTACGGAGTTCAAGCTGAAGGAGCAGCGCCGATAGCTAGAGCGATAAAAGAAGGAAACATAAAAATAAAACCAGTAACCAACCCTGAAACAATAGCTACTGCAATCAGAATCGGTGCACCTGTAAGCTGGAAGAAAGCTATCAGAGCTATTAACGATTCAAAGGGTTCAGCTGAAACCGCGAGCGACAAAGAAATTTTGGAAGCACAGAAAATGTTGGCTAGATACGAAGGATTATTCGTCGAACCTTCAAGCGCAGCGTCCATCGCTGGCCTAAGAAAACTTGTTAATTCAAAAAAGATAGATCAAAGCGATACTATTGTATGCGTGGCTACAGGTCATGGATTAAAGGATCCAGACGTGGTCATCAGGACCTTCCCCAAACCAATTGAAGTAGACGCGAAAGTTGAATCCGTAGAAAAAGTTCTCGGCGGTATATAACATGCGTATAACTATAGTTGGTTTCGGAGTTGTAGGGCAAAGTTTAGCTCGTGTATTGTTGCTTAGGCATAATGATTTAGTTAAAAGCTACGGGATCAACCCGAAAGTTGTAGCCATCGTTGACAAAGATGGTGCGGCGGTAAATCCAAAGGGCTTAGATTTAGAAAAAATGCTTACAGTGGTAAAACAGAAGAAGTCAGTTGCTTTCGACGAAATTTATGGACATGAAGGCATGTCAGCAATCGATGTAATAGAAAAAAACGAAGCTGAAGTCGTTGTCGAAGTCACACCCACAAACATCAAAACTGGGGAACCTGGTTTATCTCATATTAAGGCAGCGTTAAAAAGCGGTAAAAACGTTGTAACCACAAATAAGGGACCCTTAGCAATAGCTCTGCCAGCCCTAACAGAACTAGCGGAATACAACAAGGTTTTCCTAAGATTCAGCGGAACAGTCGGAGGCGGGACTCCCATCCTTGACCTAGCTAAAAGATGCCTACAAGGAGACCGAATAATCTCAGTCCGCGGAATATTGAACGGAACAACAAACTACATACTAACAGAAATGAGTGGAAAGGACTTATCATTCCAGGAAGCGTTGAAAAACGCTCAAAAACTAGGCTACGCTGAAGCAGAGCCATCCATGGATGTCGATGGGTTCGATGCTGCATGCAAATTAGTTATAATCGCGAACTGGGTAATGAACAAAAAGGCAACTCTAAAAGATGTGAAGATTCAAGGAATACGAGGAGTAACAACGAAGGACCTGAAAGAAGCTGCTAAAAGAAATCATGCCCTCAAACTAATAGGCTCAATTAATGGAGATCTAAAAGTAATGCCGACAGAAATTTCCAGAGACGACCCTTTATGTGTAGGAGGAAATTTGAACGCTGTCACATTTTTATCGGAATTTGCCGGTGAAGAAACCATAATTGGTCGTGGCGCAGGAGGAATAGAAACAGCTAGCAGTGTCATCCGTGATCTTATAGATATAAAACAGAACCTATCGATAAGGATATGATGAGGTAATAAAAGTGAAGATCGTCATGAAATTTGGAGGCGGTTCAATAGCTGACAGCGATTCCATTAAACAGGTAGCAAGAATAATTACTGATTACGCTGAACAGAAAAACCAAATTATAGTTGTCGTTTCAGCCTTGAAGGATGTAACAAACCAGCTTCTTACGGCATCGGAAAGGGCGAGAGACGGGGATAAAGAGTACATTGAAAAATTTGTAAAAGATTTAATGGAAAGGCACCTAAAGATAGTTCGAGAAACGATTAAAGACGAATCTATTCAAAGAGATGTTACGTTAAAAATTAATGCAATAAGCGATGAGCTTGAGAAAACATTATCGGGCATAGCTCATCTCAGGGATCTATCTCCCAGATCTAAAGACTATGTTCTATCATTCGGTGAAAGATTTTCAGCTCGGATCCTGTACAACGTTTTACGCAGTGTTGGGTTGAATACAGAGTTCTTTACTGGAAAAGATGTTGGCATAGTTACAGACTCTAACTTTGGAGAGGCACAGCCATTGTTAGAGTTGTCCAAGCATCAGGTTAGAGAAAAAATTGAGCCCCTATTAGAAAGGGGGATTATACCTGTAATCACCGGATACATTGCAGCAACTCAGGATGGAATAATCACAACGCTTGGACGAGGAGGATCAGACTATACTGCTACTATAGTCGGAGCAGCAGTAAAGGCGGACGAGATTTGGATTTGGACTGACGTAGACGGGTTAATGACAACAGATCCAAAAATAGTGCCATCGGCTAGAGTTATACCTACAATTTCGTTTGCAGAAGCAATAGAAATGGCTGTTTTCGGCGCGAAGGCAATGCATCCTAGGGCGCTAGAACCAGCGATGGAGGAGGAAATACCTGTTAGAATAAGAAACTCTTCAAATCCAAAAAATACTGGAACCTTAGTAGTCGCCCTAAAACAAATTAAACCTTACGGAATAGTGAAAGCTATCACTCTAATCAAAGACGCTGCATTAATAACGGTAAGCGGCGCAGGCATGGTCGGCAGTCCAGGGACAGCTGCTAAAATATTTGATGTACTGGGAAGAAACAACATTAACATCCTAATGATCTCACAAAGCGTTTCAGAAGCAAACATTTCGTTTGTAATTCAAAGAAATCAGCTAGATAAAGCAATCAGCTCATTGGAGATAACGCTACTAGGCAAGGACGTTGTAAAAGATATCTCAGCAGAAGATGATGTGTGCATAATAGCAGCCGTAGGTGCAGGAATGAAAGGGGCTCGTGGAGTGGCTTCCCGCATATTTGGGGCGGTTGCAAATGCTGGTGTCAACGTGCGAATGATAGCCCAAGGAGGATCTGAACTTAACATTTCATTTGTAGTTACAGATTCAGAGGGAGAAAAGGCTGTGCGAGCAATTCATCAGGAGTTCAGCTTAGATAAGCTCGAATCCTAGGTTTTCTCAAGCAACGTTTTTATATCAATTTCAACTCTAATGCGAAGTAATTGAGGTTAATCCTTTGGACAGAAGCCTAACAGTCCCCTACAAGAAATTTAACCGCTTCTTTACTTACTTCTGCTACAGCATGTAGTAGGGTCAACAGTTAGATACTTCTGTCCGACATTACTGTTCGACTCTTCTGGGAAATGAT
>CAYYPV010000050.1:0-6123 GCA_964473665.1 uncultured Candidatus Bathyarchaeia archaeon | reverse complement strand
AACTTCCAGCGGATGCGCTCTCCCAGCTACAGCGTAAACAATTTTTTCATCAACCCTTTTACCTAAAGCAGCTGCTGCCTGCAATGTATTTATCATCCGTCGCATATCGCCTGTGCAGAGTTCTAAAATTGCTTTTACACCGTCATCTGTAACCGTGGCTTTCTCTCTTTCAGCGATGAATAGGAGTCTTCTACCTAAATCTTCATTGCTGAGCGGTGTAAATCTGAATGGAGCACATCTTGATTGAATTGGCTCGATGATTTTCCCCGAATAATTACATACCAATATGAATCGGCATGTTTCCGTGAAACGCTCCATAGTACGTCTCAATGCTTGTTGGGCATCAAAAGTCATATTGTCAGCCTCGTCAAGTATTAAGATCTTGAATGGAATTTCTCCAAGTGTACGTGTTCTAGCAAAAGTTTTAACTTTCTCTCTAACTACATCTATGCCCCGCTCATCACTTGCGTTCAGCTCCATAATGAAACTGGCATATTTTTCGCCGAAAATATCATGTGCCAAGCATAATGCGGCGGTTGTTTTTCCAGTTCCAGGTGGACCGGCGAAAAGGCAGTGGGGCATTCCACTCATTTTCACAAAGCTTTTCAGCCTATTAACTATCTCAACCTGATTTACAATATCGTTCAGCGTTTTCGGACGGTATTTTTCAGCCCACATTTGTATAGATGATGACGACGTTTATGGTCACTCCGCAATTTACGTGAGTTATTTTATCTATAAAAATTTATAAATTGTTGGAAATAGGATTCATTCAGAGGTAATGATGATGAGTTCTATGAGCCCCGAAGAGGCAGATGTGCATGATAAGACTGTAGGGCTTGTAGCGAAGAAGCGTTTTCCGTTTCCTAATGATGAGCATCCTAACTGGAGAACTTACACTAATCACCCTGTTCCAGCTATGGGAATTAAGGTGGGTACGCAGTTTGTTCATCCTGATATTGTAGTTGTTGACGCTGAAGGAAAAATCGTCATGTTAGCTGAGGTTGAAACGGATAGCACAGTTAACCCGGCTTCTTCTTCAAAATGGAAGGATGACTCTTCGATATGTTCTGTATTTTTCTTATATGTACCTGAAGAATTTGTTGACGAAGCTGGGAAACTTTTAACTGAGAATGGAATCCCCTTCAAAGGCTTACGCGCGTACTCATATAGCTTTTCGATAAGAGATGTCTGACTCTCAAATTATAGTGTCTCAAATGGATGCCTTTAGCACAACTTAGCTGCTATTCTGGTAATTAATTGAGTTAGGTTGAGTTTTGGCTAAATTTAACTTATTTTTCAACAAAAATTTTTCGATAAACAATTAATTTTACTAAACTAAAGCATTAAATGCGTTCTTAGCATCTTTCTCATTAGCTTAAGGCTAGGGGGAGGCGTTCTTGCCTAAACCGCCGTTAACAGTAGAGGATTTAGACTTCAACTTTGAAAATTCATCGGTGAAAATGATTGCTAATCGAAGCTCACCTGAAATTAAAATTGCAGGTGAGACAATTGGGCCGCTTGTAGAGGGAAACGAATTTCAGGTGAAATACTGGATAGCATTGGAGTTGGCTAAATCTGGAGTGGCGCGTTTTCACAGCGATGACAAATTAGACTTAGTCACGTTGCATAAACTGTATTGGCGTGAAACAATTCAAAGTGGAAAACAAATCTCCACAGTTCCAGAAAACTTTTATCCTAAGCTGCGTCGCTATTTGGAGGAGTTGAAGGGATCCTCGGACCAGGATAAAGCGCAGGAATATGAAAAAGCAATGCGGCTAGTTCATGACATAGTAAACTGTAGACTAAGAAAAATTGTTGGATTAGCGTCAGGCCCTGCACAAACAGAGGATATTCTTGGAAATCTAACTGGCGAAGAAAGGATTCTCTACAATTATCTTTACGAAAAAGTATTGGATTGGAGATCAAGGATACTGAAATAGGGAGACTGTTACAGATGACTAAAGCTGAAGTTGTTGGCCCTGAAGAAATATTTCAGAACTTTCTAAAATTTGGAGAAAAATATAGGAAAAAAATCGCGCAGCTTGCGGTGACAGGCTCTCGCTCGCTGGTGATAAACTTTGAGGATTTACTGACATTTGACTCTGCACTTGCAAAAAGCATCATTGAAAGCCCTGAAGAATATTTAGAATATACAAAAAAAGCTGCGTGGTCGCAGTTAAAAATAGAGGACCCCGAATATGCTGACGAAGTCAAAGATCTAAATGTCCGTTTCCAAGCGCTTCCTGAAAAAACATCGCTGCGGAAAGTGGGCTCCGAGCATATGAGCAGATTAATAATGGTTGACGGGATTCTAGTTAGAGCTACCACAGTAAAACCCCTTTTGACTGAAGCTGTGTTTAAATGTAGGAAATGCGAAACGATTCAACAAATTAAGCAAATCGGTGTTTTTCTAAAGTCACCAGCGCTATGCACAGAACCATCATGCGTAGGAAAAAGCTCATTTGAATTCCTACCGGAACAATCCTCGTTCATAAATTTGCAGGAGATTAGAATTCAGGAAAGACCGGAAGATCTTCCGCCAGGTCAACTTCCAAGATCCATTGATATAAAACTACTAGATGACCTAGTCGACATCGCTAGGCCCGGTGATAGAGTATCCGTAACTGGAATAGTAAGAGCGCAGCAGGAAGTTATTATGGGGAAAGGTAGACTTAGGACTTTCGAGCTATATTTAGATGGAAACTACGTTGATACGCTCAGCAAGGAAGCTGAAATAGTCCAGATATCTCCTGAAGACGAGAAACAGATCATTGATCTTGCAAAAGACCCATTCATACATATGAAAATTACCCGGTCGATAGCTCCATCCATATACGGGTACGAGGATGTGAAAGAGGCCATAATGTACCTTATCCTTGGCGGAGTTCCGAAAACACTGCCCGACGGAATCACGATAAGAGGAGACATAAACCTTCTACTCATAGGCGATCCTGGTGTGGCGAAAAGCCAGCTTCTCCAATATGTCCCAAAAATATCGCCTAGGGGTCTATACACTAGCGGTAGGGGAACAACTGCCGCTGGATTAACCGCAGCAGTGTTAAGAGAGAGAACAGGGGGACTCGTTTTAGAAGCTGGTGCAGTGGTTCTCGCTGATAAAGGTGTTTGCTCAATTGATGAATTTGACAAAATGAAGCCGGAAGACAGGGTTGCCATTCATGAAATGATGGAGCAGCAAACAGTATCGGTGGCGAAGGGGGGAATTGTTGCCACCTTGAACGCCCGCGCAGCGATATTAGCAGCAGCTAACCCTGCCCTTGGAAGATACGACCCGTACCGAACTATGGCTGAAAACATTAATTTACCGATAACAGTTCTCTCCCGTTTTGATCTTATATTCGTTTTAAGGGATGAGCCTGAAGCTGAATTGGACGCAAAAATGTCTGAGCACATTCTTAGTCTGCATAGAACTGGTGTGGCTCCAGTTGAACCTCCAATATCCCCTCAACTTCTTAGAAAATATGTAAGCTACGCGAAACGGATACAGCCGAAAATAACAGATGAAGCGTCTAAACGTTTCGAAGAATTCTATCTAAAAATGCGTATAACATCATCTGAGTCGAAAGAGTCGCCTATAGGAATAACGCCTCGCCAGCTAGAGTCGCTTGTGCGCTTATCGGAGGCTAGAGCTAGAGCTGCCCTTCGAAGTGAAGTTACTGCTGAAGATTCGGAGGCTGTGATAAGGCTGGTAACTAAGTCGCTGTCACAGGTAGGAATTGATGTCAAGACAGGAGAATTTGATATAGACCTAATTATGACGGGTAAACCTAAATCGCTTAGAGATAAACTGCAGATTGTGTTATCCACAATAGTTGAAATGGAGAAAGCGAAAGGCCTTGTTCCCTTAGTAGACCTTTTTGACACGCTTTACAAAGACCATAAAATTGAACGAGACGAAGCTGACAAACTAGTAACTCAGCTATCGAAAGAAGGAACCATATACGCTCCAAAGGACGGTTTTGTAAAGAAAACATAGATCAACCATTCGGGATAAGCATTGAAAACGGAAGAACTGCAGATACCTGAACTAGCTAAGAGAGTAGTTGTTGAATCAGGAATAACCACCCTATACCCACCACAGGAAGACGCCGTTAAAGCCGGCGCCCTTGAAGGCCGAAACCTAGTATTAGCGAGCCCCACGGCGTCTGGAAAAACGCTGGTGGCAGAGTTATGTGCGATAAAACATATTCTTGAGCATGACGGAAAAGTTCTTTACCTGACACCGTTGAGGGCGTTAGCTTCAGAGAAATATGATGAATTTCAGAAATACTCAAAAATCGTGAAAAGAAGAGGGCAGAAAGTTGGAATAGGTATTTCTACGGGGGACTACGACAGTTCAGATGACTGGATGGGAAAATATGATCTAATTATAACTACGAATGAAAAAGCAGACAGCCTACTCCGACACAGGGCACGTTGGATGAGTGAAGTTTCACTTGTAGTTGCGGATGAAATTCATCTCTTAAATGACGCTGGCCGTGGACCTACGCTTGAAGTGGTTTTAGCTAGGCTGATGCAGATTAACCCTAAAGCGCAGTTTCTAGCATTGAGTGCAACTATTAAGAATGCTGAGGAAATTGCGGAGTGGCTTAAAGCTGAATCTATAACTACTGAATGGAGGCCGGTTAAACTTCGCGAGGGCGTGTATTTTAGCAATGAAGTAGAATTCAATGATGGGAGCTCTTACAGGGTGGATGATGTTCACAGAAACCCGTCCATAAATATGGCTATGCACGTGGTAAAACAGCATAGTCAAGCACTGATTTTTGCTGAAACCAGAAAAATGTCGATAGCGCTGGCAGGTAAAGCAGCTGCTGTTGTTAAGAAAACACTGTCGGTGCCAGAGCAGAGAGCCCTAAAGGCGGTCTCCGACGAAATTTTAAGGTCGGGTGAAAGAACGCGTCTCAGCGATACGCTTGCTTTCATAGTTAAAGATGGAGCTGCTTTTCACCATGCTGGACTTTTATCTCATCACAGGAAAATTGTTGAAGATGCTTTTCGAAAAGGGAAAATAAAAATCATCGTTGCCACTCCAACTCTTGCCGCTGGAGTAAATCTGCCCGCTAGGCTTGTGGCTATACATAGCTATGAACGCTACGAGCCGGGATATGGAAACTACCCGATAACTGTGTTAGAGTACAAGCAGATGGCTGGTCGTGCAGGTAGGCCGAAATACGATGAGATCGGTGAAGCGGTTCTTATTGCGAGCACAGATGATGAACAGAGCTATTTGATGGATACCTATGTTCTTTCTGAGCCTGAAAAAATCTGGTCTAAGATGGCTGTTGAGAGAGTTCTACGCTCCCATGTCCTTGCCACGGTGGCTGCTGGCTTCGCACATACGGAACAGGGGGTATTCGAGTTCTTCGATAAAACATTCTACTCCTTTCAGTACGGCTCGGATGCGATTCGTGAGGTTATTGGGAAAATACTGAAATTTCTACTTGACGAAAAAATGATAAGATTTCACGGAGACAAAGTGTTTGCAACACCGTTCGGCGGGAGAACTTCTGAATTATACATAGATCCCATTTCAGCAGTGAAAATTAGAGATGGACTTGCTAATCGTGCAGGAACAACAACTGACCTAAGCTTTCTGCATTTAATTTGTCACACTCCAGATATGAACCCGAAATTCTATCCGCGCCGTGGAGAAATGGATGATTTGGAAGCGTATCTAGGTACACATCAAGATGAATTCATGTTTGAGCTTCCAGATGAATGGGAGGATAGAATTGTCTACGAGGAATTCCTAGCCGAATTAAAAGGAGCAATGGTGCTAGAATCCTGGATAAATGAAGTTTCAGAAGATGCAATTATCGAAAATCATAGTGTGGAACCTGGAGATTTATTCCGAACAGTTGATAATGCTGACTGGCTTCTTCACGCGTCGCATGAATTAGCTACATTATTCAATCACAAAGATCTTATCCCAGCTTTATCCATGCTCCGTGAAAGAGTTGAAAACGGAGTTAAACTTGAGCTGCTGCCGTTGATCAGGCTTGAAGGTGTTGGAAGAGTGAGAGGCCGTCTCCTATTCAACTCAGGCTTCAGAAAAATTGAAGACCTAAAGAAGGCTCAGATATCTCAGCTAACAAGCAT
>CAYYPV010000049.1:0-2382 GCA_964473665.1 uncultured Candidatus Bathyarchaeia archaeon | reverse complement strand
GGGATTATTCGACCCAAAATTCGTTTTTTATTATGAGGAGATTGACTTATGCTGGAGAATTCACCTTAGGGGATATAAAGTTGTTTTTGTTCCGAAATCAATTGTTCTACATGCTGGTGAAAAAAGTACTGCAAAACAGCCTTCACCCGTTAAAACTTTCCATGCGACTAAGAACCATCTATTAATCCTAATGAAGAATTATGGCTGCAATAAGTTGTTAGAGTATTTTCCAGTTATAGTTTTTCTAAGATTAACTGAAGTATTTTTCCTTACTATAAAGAAACAACCTGAATTGTCTTTAGCTAAAATAAGGGCATTCATTTGGGTTTTAATGAATTTTAAATATATTTGGCAAGAACGTATGAGAGTTCAACGTTTCATAAGACGGGTGCAAGATAAAGAAATAATGAAGGTTATGAAGAAACCATATTTTCCACGGCTATATTCACACCTCTCTCAGTTGTACGCTACTTAAGTCTATTTAAGAAATGATCAGATTAATTTACTTTAAAAATTGAACAAATAATAATTGTGGAATCTAAAAAATGGATGAACAGTTAAAATATAAGCAGTTTGATCAACGTAAACTAGGCGCTGATTTATTTCACAGTACTAGTAATGTTATTTTTGAGTTGATTGACGAGAAAAAAAAAGTTTTAGATGTCGGTTGTGCTACTGGCAGGTTAGCAGAGAAACTTAGAGTCGAAAAAGATTGCTATGTGATGGGTATAGAATTCAATGAGGAGGAGGCTATTTTAGCGAGAACTAGATGTAACGATCTTATAGTGACGGATATCGAAAAACTGCAGAATCTTCCATGCCCAGAGAAATATTTTGATGTTATAGTCTTTGCTGATGTGCTAGAGCATTTAAGAGACCCAGTGAGTAGCCTTAATTTTTTTAGTAGATATTTAAATGACTATGGATACGTTGTAGCGTCTATACCAAATGCTGCGAATTGGAAGTTAAGGTTGAGCCTACTTTTTGGGAAATGGAATTATAAGGATTTTGGCTTGCTTGATAGGACACATCTTAGGTTTTTCACTTTCAGAACAATGAAGCAACTGTTTGAAAGCTGTGGGTACAGAATTATACGTGTAGTTTGTACAAGCGGCTTAAGTTGGCTTGACTGGAAAATGCCGCTTAATGGACCTGCCAATTTATGGAAGAGTCTCTTTGCCTATCAATTTATAATCAAAGCCGCTAAGCAAGCTTAAGGGTTTTAACTTAATGGAAAACGCTGAATCATCACTTTCGCTTAAATTAGCTTAAAATAAATTGAGTGAGTAAATTAGCAAAAGTAGGTGGCCGATAATTCGATGGAAAAAACTTCCCAAACATTGAATAAGAACGTGAAAAAGGGGTAACCCAGATTGAGAGTGTTAGGTGTAACTGCGAACCCGGTTGGTTGGGGAGAGACTGGACTGATGGGGGGTGGTGAGGTAAGAGCAGCGGAGATTTTCAGAAGATGGTCGGAATCTAAAATTTATGTAGAAACACTTGAAACTTGGCCTGCTACTTCGCGAAGACACTCTACAGGTTACATTGTTCATGAGATTAAATTAGTTTTAAAAAAGAGGAGCGCTCTAGGGGATTTAATAAATGCAAATGTATGGTTTTTCAAAGGGCTGACACTGCTAACTAAATTCAGAAGAATGAAGAAGCAGTTTGATGCTGTTGTTGCCTCTACAAGTAACATAAGTGATGTGGCTATAGCTTGGCTAAGCAGCAAATTGTTATCTTCACCTTTTGTCGTGGTTTTTCAAGTAACATGTTACAGCCCTTCACTTTCCAAAACATATAAGATGATAAGAGGAGAAGGCAGCGGAATCTCATCATCTATGTTTAGATCGTTAGGGGCGGTATTGACGCTTAAACTGTCCAGAGGGGCGGCGGGTATTATATGCCTATCAAAGCCCGTGGGGGATATGCTTGAAGCTGCAGATTTCCCGAAGAATAAAATTTTCATCAATGGAATGGGCGTGGACCTTGAAGGGGTGAAAAATGCGGATGGAAAAGAAAAGGAGTACGATGCGATATTCCTCGGAAGAGTTGAAAGGAGTAAAGGAATAGCTGACCTTCTGACGGCTTGGAAAAAAATTACTCAGAAAAAGGCAGACGCACGGCTTATAATTGTTGGATCTGGCAGCTATCTAAGCGAGGCAGGGCAGTTAGCAAGTAATTTAGGGTTAAATGAAAGCGTTGAGTTTACTGGTTTTGTTCATGACGAAGAAAAATACGTGTACCTAAAAAAGAGTAAGCTGTTTGTTCTGCCAACTAAGGCAAGAGAAGGATGGGGTATGGCGGTAGCAGAAGCTATGGCTTGCGGTTTACCAGCGGTGTGCTATGATAATCCAGTGTTAATGAGTGTTTTCGGTCACT
>CAYYPV010000048.1:0-4966 GCA_964473665.1 uncultured Candidatus Bathyarchaeia archaeon | reverse complement strand
ATCTCTCATGAGGCGATTCTCAATAAATTCTTGTCTAAATCTTATTACGCCGTCAGCCACAAACTCTTCAGGGCTCGATCCGATCTCATAGCTGGGCGGTATTTCAGAAATAAGTAGGATGGTACACCCAAGTTCTCTGACCACCTTTCCAAGAATCGTGTGCATAATGACCCGTGCATCTATCTTTTCGCTAAAGGCCTGAGCTATCGCAGAGAAGCTGTCTATTACTAGCCGCTTAGCTTTAGTCTTTTCAACATTATCCACAATCAATTGTAGAACAGCGGGTACGCCTTTTTCCTTAATAGTGATGACGTCTAGAAAAATACATTTATCGTTATTAGTGCATGCCTCACAGTTGAAGCCTCGATTAACCATTTCGCGGTAGAAGGTTTTACGGTCTTCTGCGAAGGATACGTATATTCCCGTCTCATCATATTCCGTAACGCCTTTGCAGAGGAACTGTGCACCAAATTGAGTTTTGCCAGTTCCTGGACTCCCCGCTAAAAGGATTAAACTCCTTCTGGGAAAACCACCTTCGATAACTTCGTCCAGTCCATCTACGCCTGTAGAAACTCTTTTAAAAAGCTGCAATTGACCTCGCCTTCAATCTTATTGACAAATGTCTAAACGCGAATAACACCCAATTCAGTAATACCCATTTTTCTATGCTAATTTTCATATATAATTTATGAAACTTATAAGTGTAAACAATTGAATATCTGTTCTACCTCTTCGTTTCCGATTCTAGTGCGCGCTTTATGCTGTTGACCATGTTATTTACCTCTCTCCTCTCCCTGCCAACTACAAAAGGCCCGATCAACTTGAAGAAGCCGCTTAGCTTTGCATCGGTCGCCAGAGTCAATTTTGTCTTCCCTTCAATGGTCTCCAAGGTGAAGATGGTCTTTGTTCCCTTTGTCGCCCCGGAAGTGTGCTCCAGCGTTAATTTTCGGTTTGGTTCGTATTCGATAACTTGGATGTTTACATCTTTTTCTATTATGTTTGGATTTCGGAGTTTCGCCTCGACGGTCGTACCCACTCCGCGTGGTTCTAGGGATATTTGCTTTGCCTCGAGAATAGCGGGATTTATCTTTGTAAAATTCGACCAGTCAGTCATGAACTTCCAGACCTCCTCAACGGGACGGTCAATCATCACGCTTTCATCAATCTTCACCATCTCGGCATCTTCCTTCTATCAAGTAAATATTACCTAATCAATCTAAATAAATTTGCATATTTTGTGTAGAATGCCCTATACGCAATACACTTTATACTTGAAACGGGTGTGGGCGTAAATTTTAACTCCAAACTCAAACGATATGTATAGCCGTATATATTAGTAAACGGTAAATGACCCACGAGGAAAAAGTATGAGCTCTGAAAAGCAGACATTAATTGTATATTCCGCAGGAGCCGTAGCTCCACCTGTTCGTGATGCAATAGAAAATTTTCAAAGAGATTACAAAATAACTTGCGATTTGACAGTAGGAAAGCCAAGTAAGCTTTTAGAGGAAGCATCCGAGCTTCAAAAAGGCGACGTATTTTCATCTGGAGCGGAATGGATTTTGGACGATGCAGAAGAACTCGGTTTGATAATAAAAGGTTCAAGGAAAAGCTTGGGATACAGGAGATCAGTTATAATTGTTCCTTTAGGAAACCCAGCTAAAATAACGTCTTTAAAAGATCTCAGTCGTGAAGGCGTCAAAATCGGCATAGCCATCGATGGGTGCTTAAAAGGTGTATGGGATGACATAGCAAGTAAAGCAGGACTAACAGACCAAATACGCAAAAACATCACCCAGCATGCCGACACCTGCGGCTCTCTAATGGGTTTAATTCACTCCAAGAAAGTCGACGCCATATTCGGTTGGAACGCATTTCAAGGCGTATGGCCCAACACCTGCGAAGCCATTGAGCTACCACCGAACCTGCAAGTATTCAGAAGCACTGTAGCATGTATACTTTCATACACCAAGAATAAGGAGCTGTCTGAGAAATTTATAAACTACTTAACTTCGCCGGAAATAAAGAAGATTTATGAAGGCTACGGATGGGTCATCCCCACGTCAAATAAATAAATCAAAACTTCATTAAAATAGGACTAAGCAAGCAGCCGAAAGTAAGCAGCAAGGTCTATTGAGTAAAAAAGATTTGGATGTTAGGATTGTGGTTTTGGAAACTGCTGTAGAAGCCTCGAACCTGACTAAGCTCTTCGGCAATATTACCGCTGTCGATAACTTAACTTTCAACGTTAATAAGGGAGAAATATTCGGTTTTCTGGGTCCTAATGGCGCAGGTAAAACCACTACAATTCGCATGCTAACCGGGCTTACAAAACCAACTTCGGGCAAAGCACTAATCGTAGGCTTCGACATCACCAAACAACTTGTCAAGGCTAAGGAACGGATCGGAGTTGTCCCTGAAGTCTCAAACATCTACGACGAAATGAACGCATGGGACAACCTCATATTCTCTTCACAACTCTACGGCGTGCCCAAAGATCAAAGAGCCAAAAAAGCCAAAGACCTACTTGAACTCATCGGCCTGTATGAACGGCGTAATGACAGAGTAGGAAACTTTTCAAAAGGCATGAAAAGACGAGTAACCATAGCAATGGCCCTAATACACGATCCAGATGTACTTTTTTTGGATGAACCAACCACAGGTCTTGATGTCCAGAGTGCAAGAGTCATAAGGGCACTAGTGAAAGAACTGAATAAGAACGGCACAACGGTTTTCTTAACCACTCACTATATCGAGGAGGCCGACCAATTCTGTCAACGTATCGCTATAATCAATCAAGGAAAAATAGCGGCCATTGACACTCCAGAAAAACTTAAAACCTATGTAGAAGAGCAGCGAATAATAGAATTCTCTTTTGACTCCTCGGAAAACATAACAAGTAAGCTTGAAAACCTCAAAGGTGTAGATGCAGTTTCACAGGTTGGCGACAAATTTAAAATCGTGGTGGAGAGTGTCTCAGAAAGCATTCCGTTAATAACCGATTTTGCTAGAGACAACAATTTAAAAATTGTTTCCATTAACACTCTAAAACCAAGTTTAGAGGACGCCTTCGTCAAACTAACCGGATTAAATATCGATGTAATGGCCAAAGAAAAAGAAGGCAGGAGCAAAAGTGTGAACATTGGTTAATGATTTTCTTGAAAATCTGAGTAGAGCACTCTACATTGCCGAAAAAGACGCTAAAGTGTACTATTTTAGGGCGCCGAACTTCACTTACGGCTTGCTGATGCCTATATCATTGTTTTTTGCTTTTGCGTTGACAGGACAAGTACATCCCGCGATAATAGTTTCTGGCTTAACTGCTCTTGCAATAATGTTCGGAACAACCTCAATTGAAGCAGTCGCCGTGGTATTGGAAAAACAAACTGGCACCTTTGAAAGACTGCTTGCAGCTCCAGTCTCCTTTTTCACATTAATTTTGGGAAAAGCTATCGCAGGTGTTTTCTTTGGCTTAGTCCTATCCGCTGGCATGATAATTCCGTTGATAGTTCTTTCGGGAACAGGAATCGCTAACCCAGTGCTATTTTTTGTTTCCGTGGTCTTCGCATCGTTAACTTTCTCAGCGCTTGGAGTGTTAGTTTCTGCTTATGCAAAATGGGTTCCAGAGGCTCAGATGCTTGACAACTTTCTAAGATTTCCAATGGCGTTTCTGTCAGGGATATTCTTGCCTTTAACCGCTATCCCCTCCCAACTGCAATTCATTCCTCGTTTATTGCCCTTAACGTACGCTGTAGAAGCGCTGGAAGTCTCGGTGATGCATCCGGGTTTAACCGGTACCTATTTGATTGACATCTTTGCTATGGCATTTTTCTCCATTCTTTTTCTCGCATTAGGTGTCAGAGTTCTCCAAAGAAAAACAATGTAAAAGTAGGAGACATAATCGATTGAATGATAGATGGAGACAGACATTATTCAAGGACAAGGATAGGGCGGAGACAAAGAGTACTATTAACTTATTGGTCATGGCTGAGAGCATAAGAACATCTATGACTATATTTCTGGTTAGGCACAACTTTCTGCAACCGAAAAATTAGGATTCAAGAGGGAAAAGCTGCAACTGAATGTTACGGCACATCGATTTCCCAGAGCTGATAATTCCATAATGGACCAGAGGTATACAGGCCTTGCGGCCCTACAATGGCTATCCTCAACGGTCCATAATTAGAGGGTAAAGTTGCACCATTATAGTAGAATGCAACGATCATTGTTGTAGGCTTAGTGGGTGTAGTCGCAGTTCCGTTCGCATAGTAGTATGCTATTCCTCCAGTGCAAGTTACCTGCGCGTATGTCATTGTAACATTGTAATTGTTGTCCACTGAAATGACTGTTTGGCTGCTTGTTACGCCGCCGACCAGGTTTAGGAGAGTTAAGATCGGTATACCGGTGTAATTGCCATAATCTATAAAAGAGCCGCCAGGCCCGCTGACTCCTCCCATTCCAGACTGAGTAGGTAACATTGCAATTTCAGCCGGGTTTAACACAACCTTCTTCCCGCTAGCGCCTATAATTGTAAGATTCATACTTGGAAAAGCAGTTTCTAGAGAAGAGGCTATTTTCTGTTCAGTCGAGTTAAGAGTAGTAGTTGAGGTTGTTGAAGTAGAAGTTGTAGCGGACGTTGTTGTGTAAGTAGTAACTTTTGTCACTTGTTGTTCTAGGCTTGTTATTTGTGAGTTCAAACTTGATATTGCGTTGTCTTTGCTGTTAATTGTCGCCGTGTAACTTGCATAAACACCGATCAGTGCTGCTATAGCCAATATGCAGATTACTGATAGTGCTAGGACGACATTTCTGTTAACAGCTTTCTTTTCAATTCCTTGTTTTTCGGATCCTGTGTTCATACGACAACTTTCAACCTTTTTCTATCAGTTTTTATTGTTTTAACTTTAAACGTTATGTTTATTTAAACATAACGAGAATAGTGGAGTCCTATAAGCTTAGGACTGTT
>CAYYPV010000047.1:0-10135 GCA_964473665.1 uncultured Candidatus Bathyarchaeia archaeon | reverse complement strand
TCAAGTAGTTGGAATTGATTACCTATCGGCCTATTATTCTTGCTCTTCTGTTTCCATTTCAACTGAGCAATCTTCGCATAGGAGTTTTCCTTCAACTTCTCTCAGTTTATCCGACCATTGACCGCAATTATCACAGTAACCTGCGAGTAATGGAGGCTCACGGACAACTTCGCTTGTTATCCTGGCCTTTTCAGCGACTATATCCATTAGTTCAGGCATTATTTGGAAGATAGCTCTATCTGTGATCAGCCCAACGATTTTGCCCTCATTCATAACCAGCAATCGCCTGATTCTACGTTCATTCATCATTTTAACCGCCTCGCCTACATCCATGTCGGGTCCCACGATGTTGACGGGTGTACTCATTACGTCTTTTGATTTAAGTTGGCTGGGTAAGATGTTTTTCGCAACTATCCGCATAACGATGTCTCGGTCAGTCACAATTCCGGTGGGATTACCCTTATCGTCAACTATTATTATGCTTCCGAGGCTTTTATCCTTCATAAGCTTAGCGATATCCTGCACATTATCCTCCTCTTTTGCAGTTACAACTTGCTTTGACATAACTTCTCTTACTTTTAGCCCCGTCTCGACTCCACGGCGTTTTTTCGACATGATTATTCCTCAGGAAAATTAGAAGTAATCAGCGTATATTAATAACCTTCCATACATCTTTCTATACCCAACTTATTTGCATTTAATTGTTCATGAATGGGCAAGTTCACCTTTCCCTGCTGGAATGAATCTCTGAATCAGTTGGTCATTTAATCCAAGAATTTGCCGATTAGCTGGTGAGGAAAATCTATTCGCAAGTTTTATTTTAATCTGCTTTGCAATTTCACTTGAACTTCGCTTTCCAGGAATTATTTCAACGTAAATTTTTGTCTGAGCTTCCACCGCGGACACGGGGCCACCTACAGGAATCAAGTCTTCGTTTATTTTTTTAATTCCAACAGCTAGCCTAAGCTCTACATTGCGGATATAGTTGCGCTTTCCGTTTATCATAAACATCCCCTTCTGTATGTATTGCCCAGAAGGAGGAGTTTTACTCAGCTGCTCTGGCTTGACCCAGTAGATATCGATTGATCCTGCGCCTTCACGCCACGCTTTGCTGTATGAAGCGGCGAATTCGGCGGCTTCATGTAGAACAATATCGGTTGGGTTCTTTCCTCCAGTTTTTATTACTACGAACGGCGCCCCAATGATGTCACCGTGTAGAACTATGTCCTGAGGTTCAGTGTACCGCTTTATTATCAAATCGTTTGTGGTGGCGTCTTTTCCACCTATTATCAGAAAGCCTTCAGATGAGTTGAACCAATGAAATTTTTCATACCAAGCCTTTTCTTGAACAATAATAATTTTTGGGATTTCTTTAATAGTATGCATCTCTTTCTGTTTTAATGCGTTTATTTCTCGTAAAGTTTTCTCCATTGCATCCTGGAGTCCACTTACTTTTTTTTGAGCTTTTTTCGCTTTTTCATAGTATTTTGCAGCGTTTTGTTGGATGGAAAATTGGAGGTACAGTGGAAAGGAGGTCCCGTCAATTTTAACGTTTACCATGAGTTGTTCTGGTAAGAATGAATCAAAATAGATTTCAGGCGATAATCCTTTTTCTTTTCTATGAGCGTAGTCAGAAGCTATTAGCGCCCACTCTTTTCCTGCTTTTTTCTCATCAACAGTATTTTGTGTGAGTGTTTGAAGCTCGTTTAGATGTGCGTATATTAGGTTTCCAATCGTTTGGTTTGTTTTAATGCTTAGTTGAAGTTCTTCGAGCTGTGTTTCCTGCCGTTTTAATATGTCGTTATGTTTTGCTATCTGTTCTCCAAATTTGCTTTCGACAGTTTCAGCCTCTTTTTCCGTGCTTATTTTTGTGAAATAGTCGTCTGCAGCTTTATTGAATGTCGGATACTGCTTCGTTTGCATCCCTTGATATAAGAGTAAATGGAGTGGGGAGACGTCTGTCCAGCTTCCTTTCTCATCAAGGATTATGCAGGGTTCAAATTTGCCTTCCTTAAGTTTTAAAATAAGCCCTTCGACTGCATCGTAGATTTCAGCTATTTGTTGATCTGATAGAGTTTTACATGGAATCTTTTTATCAATTTTGGCGTTGAGTAGAATTTCCTCAGCATATGTGCCGCCGATGCTAAGTAAATTGACCAGTCCTTTCACTAATTCAGTATCTCCTTTTTCCCTTAGTTTGGTAAGGTCGTTCTTAGCGATTTTTTGTGGGTTAAGACCGCTTGGAGGCGCCTGTAGGAAACGTTCACCCTTCAATATGTTTCTATCCCGCATTTTTCGGTATGTTAATGCAACTATAATCGTATTTCTTGGATCTACTAGGATTATGTTGCCTTGGCTGAAAAATTCAGCTATTAGCCGATAAGATTCTCCTTTCATTTTTACATCTATAGAGATAACGCGTTCGAACTCATGCTGTTCAACGTTTTCAATTATACCACCATTCAGATGCTTTCGAAGAATCATGCAGAACATTGACGGCTTAGGCGGCTTTTCGATACTGTATGAAGTTAGATGGATACGCCTACCAGCATCTAATATGAGACTTAGCCGAGGCTTTTCTCGCTGGTGAAGATTTAAAAGCATGGCTAATGGATTGATTTGGTAAATATTATCAATTCGAGCGCCAAGTATAGCACTCTTTAACTCGGAGGCTATGGCTGAAATGTCGACACTACTCATAATTACTTTCAAAATTAACGCTTCCTGGAGCGATTAGGTTAAATGAAACCGTCTTCTAAAGTTTACTGGGGTAGAGTAGTTTTAGCAGCCCTAACAGCGCTTATAGCCACCGTTTTGGGTATTACTGGACTAAACGGCATCCTTTTCGCTGTCATCATGTATGTGGCGTCCTACTACATAATCAAGTATGGATTAAATATTGATCAGAAAAGTTTGGGGAGCGGGAATTTGAGGACCATCGGTATTGGAGCATTTTTCTTTATTTGGATAATGAGCTGGGTTTTATTCTACACTATTCTTCACCCTTAAGACCAGCTTATTTTAATAGTAATCTTATTCCTATGGATATTTGCATGAATTCGAAGGGGGGAATGAAAATTTGAGTTTGAATAAATCTTTGCGTAGGGTAAGTTCGCTTTTTTTGCCTACTCATTGTGATCGGTGCGGTAAGCTTCGTTTCTGCAAGTATTCGCATATTAATCCACAGTTTGATGACCCGCTATTTGAAAGCAGTGTGGATAAGAATTCGAAAGAGTGGCTTGAAATTCAACAGTTTAAAAATAGCTTTCTATGTACACCGTGCCGTCGAGATTTAAGGAATTTAGAGTTGGCACTTTTTTCTAATGACTTGAGAAAAATTGAGAAAAAAAGTTTTGATAAGGCACAGTAATTTTTGCAATAGGCAGTCTACAATCATCTGAATTATTGAGAAGGTTCTTTAGGTGATTCTTCAGATATCTCCTCAGAAATTTCTTGAGCCTCCGCATTTTCTTCCACCGGCTCAAGGGTGGAGGCATCTGTAGGAGTTATGGATTGTTGAGAAGCCTGTGTCCAAGGTTTCAACTTTGCGAGAGCTCGCATATAGTCAACCCAGGCTGAAAAGAAGCCGCGATCATAATCTTCGTGGATATTACTTCGTGTATGTGCTGTGAATTCTTCTTTAAGTTCATTAATTTTCTCTGGTTTCAATTCTAATTTAACAATAAATGCGAAGCTGTCATCTCCAGATTTTTTTGCGATAAACATTCCATCTAATGCGTTTAGGTAACCTTTACTCCATTCGGTACTTGATGAGTGTTGTTTTAATGTTTCAAGTAGACGTTCGGCTTCGGCGAGATTCCTCTGAGTAATGTTTTGGAAGTACTTCTGCATAGTGTCAGCTGGAAACGCCAATTTCTATCGCCCATGCCGTTTTTTCGAAGCCTCATCCGCTTCAGTTATATCTTCGATGCCGTTTTCAGTAATTTTAAAGACCCTTTCTCCTTCTGGCAGGTATGGACTGGAAACTAATCGGGCGACTCTAACTGGTCCGCTAGGCGCCTTCCTTAGGAACATGCGTGTATGACTGGTGTGTGCCACTATATGTCCACCGATTGGTGTAACAATATTTGCGAAGAATTCGTCAGGTCTGGCCATAACTTGGTTTGTCACAACAGCCACGGAGTTAAATGCTGTTGCGAGACGAATTAGTTTATGCATGTGTTTATTTATTTTCTGCTGCCTGTCAGCCAACATTTCTCTACCTAAGTATTCACTTCTAAAATGAGAAGTAAGTGAATCAACAATAATTAGACGTATATTACGTTCTTTAATCAATTCATCTGCTTTCTCTAATAATAGAATTTGATGATCCGAATTGTAAGCTTCTGCGTATGTTATGTTCTTCATTGTTTTCTCTGGATCCATTCCGAGATGGTTAGCCATTCTAACTATCCATTCCGGGCGAAACGTTTGCTCGGTATCTATGTAAAGAGTGCCTCCATTCAACCCGCCCTGATCAGTTGGGCGCTGAACGTTAACTGATATTTCATGGCAGAATATGCTTTTTCCAACTCCGAATTCACCGTATACTTCAGTGATTGTTTGTGTTTCAAGTCCTCCACCGAGAAGCTCATCTAAGACTACGCTGCCTGTTGTCAATCGTGAAACAGTTGATCTAATTTTAAGTAATTCGTCAGCTCGAATGAAGTTAACTGAGATTGAGCCCCTAGCGTCTTCAATTATTTTTGCAGCTTGTTTTTCGCCTATCCCTGCAGGGGTTAGTTCGTTAACTGTTGCAGTTGCTAGTGATTCTATTGTATGGAAGCCCATTTCGCGAAGCTTATTTGCAGTCGCTGGACCTACTCCGGGAACATCCTCTATTGTTTCGTACTTTTGTTTACAAGTAGCCTCATTTTCTTCTACTTCATCTTCAGACAAGTTTTAGCCTCCGTCAATAATAAGTCTAGAAAGTAGTAATATTGAACTATGACTTAAGTATGACGAATAAAAGTGAAGTGGAGAGATAGGTGAAAGTGAAAAATCGAATCCCAATCAACTATAATACAGTTCAAAAAAGTGGTGAAGGATATTGAAGACAATGAATGCTGTTGAAGATGCGGCTGTTGAACTCATTCGGTTGGCGGCTACACAGCTTCCAAACGATGTTAAAAATTCGCTTCAAAAGGCTTGCGGAGAAGAAGCGACAAAGGCGGGGAAAATGGGGCTCGAAGCCATAATTGAAAATGTTAGACTTGCAGAGAAAACTGGAAGCCCACTATGCCAAGATACCGGGATTATCGTCTTTTACGTTAAAGTTGGAGACAAATTTGATTCAGCGGTTAATATTCCCGATGCGTTAAGGTCAGCTGTGAAAAAGGCTACGTTAGAGGTCCCTCTCCGCTCTAATGTTGTGGATCCATTCTCAAGAAAGAATACTGGAGATAATGTAGGATTGGGTATGCCTATTATAAATTGGGAATTCACGCATGGAAACTGCTTAGAGGTTACAGTGTTCTTGAAGGGCGCTGGGTCAGAAAATATGTGTACACTCACAATGCTTCATCCAACAGCGGGAGTTGCTGGCGTAAAAAAATTCGTTAAGGACGCAGTTGTTCATGCAGGTGGACAGCCTTGTCCTCCGACTATCGTGGGGGTTGGAATAGGAGGATCGGCGGATGTTGCAGTAAGTTTAGCGGAGAAGGCTTTGTTAAGACCTGTCAATAAACGTAACAAAGAGAGTAGAATAGCGGAGCTAGAGAATGAGCTTCTTGATGCAATTAATGCTACTGGGATAGGGCCTATGGGGTTAGGTGGACGTTTTACAGCGCTTGGAGTTAATGTGGAGTATGCTTATTGTCATACTGCGAGTTTACCTGTGGCGGTTAACATTGGATGCTGGTGTAACAGAAGGGCTACAGTAAGATTAAAATAAATTAATAGCTTCTCGCTTGTCTTCAGCCATACATTTTCAGCATATCATAACCTTTCAGTTTTCACCTTTCGCTAAAATCGCGCATAACGTGCACGATTATTAGGCTAATTTTCAGCTTTTAAAATCAGGGGTTCAGACCTCATTTTTAGACAATCTTTTCATATTCAAAACAATTTACCGGTATAAGGGCTACATAGATTCTTAATAACAATTAAGCTAGAAAGAAATGCTCTAATCAAACTTTTTTATGAAAATTTGCCGCATTTTTCCATCTCTGAGATGGGTAGATGGAAAGGCTACTTCAAAAAAAGCTATCTAACGTAATTAAAACCATGTCGCGGATAATTCTCGGCTGAAAAATATATTTCCATAAAAATGTTAAACAATTTATTTGTCCTATCTCGTTTTACATCGAAAGTAATAAATACGTATTATAGCCAAAGCCTTTTTTGGATAGTGAGAGAAAAGTTTGAAGCATAAATCTCTATCCTTTGTTCTGTTGATCAGTTTCGTCATCACTCTTTCCTTCATTGCTTTCGCTACTCCAGTATATGCAGTCAATATTATTGCAGACGGATACCCATGCGGTAAATGCCACCCTACTACAGACACTGGCATAATAACAGCAGCCTCCACAATTCCGTCCACATTGACTATAACTCAAGGGAAAACATCGGCTCCCTTCAACACCGTAATAGCATTCACGCCCGGCGGCGCAATTTGTGCAGTTGCAGCCATAGACGTACCCAATGCTAACTGGACTGTTGGCCCTAGCTCCACTTGGATGTTTAACAACACATGGGCCACCATTTATGAGGCGGCTAATACTACGTCTGCAACTGGAACGACGTATACGGCTACGATAACAGCTGGAGCCAACGTTGCACCTGGAACCTACACTATTACTGTATGGGGAGTAGAAGGCAATGAGCGTTGCACTAGTAAATCCATCACCGTAGACGTTGTTGCTGCTTCTACATCTTCAACTACATCTACATCTTCAACCACAACTTCAGCTACAGTTGCAATATCAGCTTCAATATCGACCACAGAAGAAGCTGCTATAGTGGTGGTGATAGTAGTCATAGTGGTGATAATTGTCGCTGGCTACTGGTACATGAGACGAAGGCCAAAGTCTCCAAAAGAAGAAGCCCCATCTTCCCCACCAGCTACTCCAAAGATGTAGGCGTACGCCGCAGATTTGCTCTTATTTTGTAGCTGAAACACGATCAGCGGTATTCTTGGATTAATCAGCGACTAAGCTTAATTGTGCCACTAGATTTTTTGTCAGTGATGCAGATTTCTCTGCAACATACTTCCTTTTTTAACTTTAAAACCGATTTTGAAAAGGGAAAAAAGTATTAGAATAACGCATAAAGATAATTGCTATTATTTATGTAAATTAAAGGGTGATTAATTCACCCTAAATGGCGAAATCGCTACTAACCAATAGAGATGTAAACACCCGATTAGGTCTTCAATTTCGTTATTGCATATTAATATCAGCAAATAAGTTTGATTTGAGGAATAAAGCTTGAGTTTAGCTAGTGTTGCTTGGACGATTTTT
This sequence comes from uncultured Candidatus Bathyarchaeia archaeon, assembly GCA_964473665.1. Lineage (GTDB taxonomy): Archaea > Thermoproteota > Bathyarchaeia > RBG-16-48-13 > CAYPFQ01 > CAYYPV01. The sequence continues at coordinate 2,675 of CAYYPV010000047.1, read as the reverse complement.
GTTAGTGCAGTAATTATGGCGGCAGCTTGGTTTTTTTCGCAAATTGTAGATAGAGCCATACGTAGAGGCGCTAGATATGCGAAAATTAGACCTGCGGTGATTAATTCACTCACGCGTGGAATTACAGTCTTAGCTCTAATTGTAGGGTTTTTCGTAGTGTTAACGTATGTAGGCTTAACATCTGTTGTAACATTAATCACTGGATTAGGAATAGTAGGCTTAGCGATATCTTTAGCTCTACAAGCAACTCTTTCAAACATGATTGCGGGAATATCTCTTCTGCTGGATAGAACAATAAGGCTTGACGATGTAATAGAGATAAGTGGAATTAAGGGTCAGGTAACCAAAATTGGAATAAGAAGCACGTGGATTAAAACTGAAAACAATGATTTGGTGATAATTCCGAATTCCACAATTACGACTACACCGTTAAAGAATCATAGTCTTTCTGCACGCTTATACAAAGAAGTTGAGGGTGATGCTAACGTTGAAAGCCCCGCTTAGAACTCCAGTTTTGGAGAAGGAAGTCAGGCGATTAAATGTAGGGGATAGGATTGTTATTTCTGGGACGATAATCACTATGAGGGATCAGGCGCATAAGAGGGCAGTTGAGCATGATAAGATTCCTGTAAAAATCAGAGATCTGGTCCTGTATCATTGCGGTCCACTGGTTCGAATGGAAAAAGGTATGTGGAAAGTTATAGCAGCTGGACCGACAACCAGTTCTCGTATGGAGCCTTTCGAGGCGAAGCTTATTGAAAAATTTGGGCCGCGGATAATAATTGGAAAAGGCGGGATGGGCTCTTCAACCGCTGCGGCTTTAAAGAAGCATGGAGCGGTATACTGTGATTTTCCGGGAGGAGCCGCGGTTTTGGCTGCGTCGAAGATAAAGAAAGTGCTGGATGTTAAGTGGTTAGATTTAGGGTGGCCTGAAGCTGTTTGGGTCTTTAGAGTTGAAGATTTCGGACCTTTAGTTGTAAGTATGGATGTTCATGGAAAAAATTTACGCAGTGGTGTTAAGGAGAAGCGAGTAATTTAGACTTTTTTCATTTTTCTCAGAATTTCTTTTGGGTAATCGCTGACAACCTTTACAGCGTCGAGTTCCGTTAATCCAGATCCGACGGCTAGCTTAAATGCTGATTCTTGTGTGAGAAAATCTTCGGGGCTGTGCAGGTCGGTGTTTACTAATAGTTTTGCTTTTGTTTCTGAGGCTACTTTTGCTACATGTCCATTTGTTAAACAGTGTCCTTTTCGAGCAGATAGCTCTAGGTAGATTCCGTTTTCTCGGGCTTCTTCAGCTTCATTTTTGTTTATAAGTCCTGGATGGGCGAGTATGTTAACTTCAGTGCAGCTTACAGCCATTTTATTTGTGCCAGGTAGCACCGGTTCAGCTAACGTTTCGCCGTGTGCCACTATTAGTTGGGCGCCTAGTTTTCGAGCTTCCAAAGCTAGAGTTTTAATTTTTGGGGGAGGAATGTGGGTTAATTCGACGCCGGGTATTATTGTTATGTCAAGATGTTTTTGAAGTGTGTTTGAAACTTTAACCAGTCTTTTGACTATGAAGTCCATATTCGATGCGTCCACGTGGTCGGTTATGGCTATTGCTTCATAGTTTAGGGCATTTGCTCGGCGAACGATTTCGCTTGGCAGTAGGTCTCCGTCGCTTAGCATTGAGTGAGTGTGAAAATCAGTTCTTCTTCCTAAGTTGCGCATATGGGTTACCTTGATTTTTCGGAATAAACTTTTTCGGGTTTAAATATTTTCTTGCGAACTGTTTTGAGTTTTCCTGCACTTAGTTTCCTGTGGAAGCAGGATTTGTAACCTAAATGGCAGGCGCCTACATCTTGGTCGACTTTTAATAGTAATGCATCGTTGTCGCAGTCTATGAAGATTTCTTTGACATGTTGATAGTGGTGTGAAGTTTCTCCTTTCAACCATAGGGTTTGACGATTTCTGCGTTTGTAGTGCGCCAATCCTGTTGTCAATGTTTGCTTGACCGCTTTGGCATCCATGAAGGCGGCCATGAGTATTTCTGATGTTTTTGCATCTTGCACTATTGCCACTACGCGTCCATAGTGTTTATAGTTCATTAGTTTAGCTATTTCCTCGGCTTCGCGAGGTTTCAGTTTTATCATTTTACGAGACATCCCGCACTATTCTAACGAAGTTTGTTAGAATTTTTAGTCCGCTTCGTCCGCTTTTTTCCGGATGGAACTGTGTCCCGTAAACATTTCCTTTGGCCACAATGCATGGGAACTCTGAACCGTACTTTGTTGTGGCTACAACTGCGCTTGGATCCACAAATTTAGGGGCATATGAGTGTACAAAATAGAAGTATTCGCCGGTTTTGACACCGTTAATCAGCGGGTTTTGTTTTTTAATCTCCAATGTGTTCCATCCCATTTGAGGTATTTTCACTGTAGCAGGAAGTTTCACAACTTTACCAGGAATTATATCGAGACCTTTGCTTGATGGGCTTTCCTCACTTTCTTTGAATAGAATCTGCATTCCGAGACATATACCTAGAATTGGAGTCCCACCGTCGACGGCTTTTTCGATTGTGATTTTATTTTTTGATAGCATTTCCATAGCGCACCCGAAGGCGCCTACACCTGGAAGTATTGCTGCATTTGAGGAGAGAATATCCTTAACGTTGCTACTTATGATGGGTTTAG
>CAYYPV010000046.1:0-25030 GCA_964473665.1 uncultured Candidatus Bathyarchaeia archaeon | reverse complement strand
ACAACTGTAGATGGAACCTCTACAACTGCCGCATTCACCGCTCCATAGATGGAGTCGAACCAATTGTCAACAATGAAACCAAAAATGTTTGCGTGGGAATAATGATGGAGACTGTACTTCTCGATGTAGTACGGCTGATGGTCTCCTTCATTTTCCTTTTTTACGCTTCTTGGAGTGATTTTAAGAAAAGGGAGGTAAATGATCAAGTTTGGATAATTTACGGGCCAGTTGGATTAGCCTTAACGCTATACTCTGTTTATCTGCTGAACAGTATTTACTGGCTTTTCCTACTGGGGCTATCGATTGTTCTCATCTCCACCCTATCTATAGGGTTATTTTATCTGGGGCTGTTCGGGGGAGCTGATGCAAAATTGTTGATCTGCTTATCATTAGCAATGCCTTGGTATCCCTACACATTAAACGCATTAATTCACCCATTAACTGGTTTCAATCAACTCTTTTTACCAATAAGTGTACTATCTAATGGAGTGGCAATCGCGGCATGCTCAATCTTCTATGCGTTAAGCCGAAACGCAGCTTGGAAGCTAAAAAACAAAAGAAGCTTATTCGAAGGTTTAGAAAATACAAGTAACTGGAAAAAATTTGTAGCTATCTTTTCAGGCTACCGAGTTAAGATCTCAGTTCTGGAGAAAAGCATTCATCTTTTCCCGCTTGAAGTGGTTAAAGTTGAGGACGGTAAATTAACTAAAAGACTAAGAACTCTAGTTAATAGTGAAGAAGAGAAAGAAGCTGTCGTTAAAAATTTAAAGAAGTATGTGGAAGAGGGCGCGATGCCAGACGAGGTCTGGGCAACCCCCGGGCTACCTTTAATTATCTTCATAACGATGGGCTTTGCCCTATCTTTTTTCATCGGGAATCCAATTTGTTTTATGATATTTAAATTTGCGATATGATGATTTATGATCGAATAAAATAGAAATTTGTTCTATAATATATAGGGGAAAACTTGACTTATGATTGAACCGAAACAGGAATCCAAACTCAAGGAGTGTACTGCGCCTTTGTTTAAGAAAGAATACCCCATATACGCCCCACATGCTTATGTGAAAATCACTAAGGATTCTAAAACCAACAAGATACGATATACCGTAATTGAACCTATCCTACTGGAAAACGAGGTTAAGGCCCTTAATGAGATAAAACAGCTTCTAACGGAGGAGCTAGAGGTTGATCTAAGAGCACTTGGCAAAAATGAGGTTGTTGAGAGGTATCTAAAAGAGAAAATTAATGAACTCTGTAAACGCTACAAGATTAAGCTTAAAGAAAAAACTCTTAGTAAACTGGAATACTTCATCATCAGGGACTTCATCTACTACGGAAAAATAGATCCACTAATGCGGGATCATATGATTGAAGACATAAGCTGCCTTCCATTTTTTGAAGTAGTTCCAGTTCAGATTAACGAAGACTTCAAACTTGTTCGCATAGGTGAACTTATTGAAGATGAGTTAAAAAACGCGGATGAAATCGAAACAGTAGGAAACGCTACTGTAGCTTTTACAAAAAGACCGATTAAAGTGATCTCATTCAACCCAAAAACTCTAAAAACTTCTCTTGTTCCGATAAGCCGAATCGTAAAGAGGCTAAATCCCGAAGGATATTTTATTAAAATAAACGCAGAAGGTGGAAGGACTATTCACGTTAGTCCCGACCACCCCATTATAATAGTTAATGCTTCCGGTCTAGCTGTGAAACTCGCTAAAGATTTAAAAATTGGTGAATTTGTTCTAGCCGCCAGGAGATTAAACTACAAATTAGAAAATCCAATCAAAATAGACTTAATAAATGAATTTTCAAAGCTTCAACTATCTACGATTAGAGTAAAAGGAGCTCAAGAAGTCTTATACAAAGAGGGCGCTTCCAAACTTGCCCGAAGACTAGGTGTAAAACCGTCTAACATACACGACTGGAGGCAATCCGACAGTATACCATTAAAGGTTTACGTCTGTCTTGAGACTGATAAGTCAACTAGAAGCTCCCTGAAGTTAAGCGCGGGCCAGGGAATTAAGAATTGGGTTCCTGCAGTTATACCTTTAACTACAGATTTAGGAAAATTGATTGGTTTCTACCTGTCCGGCGGTTGCCTAAACGAAAACGGGATAATCTTTTCCTATAATTCCAGCAATCAGGCTGACTTATACATGGAAGTTCAAAAACTTTTAAAGGAGATATTTAATGCTGAATCCAGCTTAATTCATCATAAAGGTTCTGGCTATTTATATACTAAGGGCGTAACGCTACGTTTAATCTTTGAAAAAATCCTTGAACTTGGTGCTAACTCATACGCAAAAACGGTTCCCCGCTTCATTTTTGCGGCTCCTAAAAATGTTTCAAACGCGCTACTAGACGCATATTTCTTAGGAGACAATACAGCTGAAATAAACTATAATCAAGCAGTTGACATCGTACCCACAGCTAGCGTTGAACTTATGCATGGGATTCATTTTCTCCTAATGAGATCGCCGATTATCTTCAAAAAATGCAACTGGGGAGGTAAAAGGGCACTTGAAATTCAATTTACTAGAAATAATTTAGCCCATCTTCAATCAATATCGAGTTCAATCATCGAGAGAACAGAAATGGATATAGTAAATATGCAGCATTATTCGCCGTCAGAGCTTTGTCCCTCATTTCTTGTCGATGTAACTAAGATTCCGTCCTCTGTAAATCACAGTGTTGTGCGAAATTCAATTTATGTGAATCAAAGAATAAGCAGTAAATTCATCGAGGGAGTAAACCCCAATATTGTTTCAGCTCTTTTAAGCTCCGATGTTTATCCAGCAAAGGTCGTTGAGCTACAAAAAGTTCCTTACAATGGAATGTTTTACGATTTCGAAGTTCGGAGTCCCGAGCATCCGTTTGGAAACTTTCTGCACGGAATGGGGCTCTTCACTCACAACTGTGATGCTCCAAATGTTCCAATCTATGTTTGGCATAGAGAATTTGAATCAATCCCGACAAATATTTCCTTCGAGAATGAAGAACTCGACAGCTTCGTTGTCAGACTAGCCCATAAATCCGAGAAGCATATTTCAATTGCGCAACCAATGTTGGACGCGGGTCTTCCTGACGGTAGTAGAGTACAGATGACACTAGGCAAAGAAGTAACTAAAAAGGGAAGCACTTTCACCATTAGAAAATTCCGTGCAGATCCATTGACCGTTTCTGACTTAATTCAATTTAATACTCTCTCATCGGAAATGGCCGCATACTTATGGTACATAATAGAGAACAGACACTCCATCTTCATTGTAGGAGGTATGGCAAGCGGCAAAACAACTACACTGAACTGCCTCTCCATGTTTATTAGACCAGAGCTAAAAGTTGTGAGCATCGAGGACACACCGGAACTAAACATTCCTCACGAAAACTGGATTCAATCCATCATCCGCACTAGTTACGGCGGAGGAACAGCCACTGGTGAAGGTGGGGCGGGAGAAATCACTTTATTTGATCTACTCAAAGCATCACTTAGGCAGAGACCTGACTATATTATTGTGGGTGAGATCAGGGGAGCTGAGGCCTACACTCTATTCCAAGCGATGGGTACCGGACACCTTGCTTTATCCACCATGCACGCTGACAGTGTTCCTTCAGTTATTCACAGACTCGAATCAGAGCCCATGAAAATACCGAGGATTCTATTAAAAACTCTCGACGTTGTAGCTGTAATTTTAAGAACTAAAATACATGATACGCCCGCCAGAAGAGTTGTCATGCTAAGCGAAATTGCTGGACAAGATCCTCGCACAAACGATCTTCTGACAAGTGACACCTATTCTTGGGACCCTATATCCGATAAATTCCACTTCAATGGACGAAGTATTCTTCTTGAGAAAATAGCTAGGGAACACGGATTAACCCTCGATCAGGCTTGGAGTGAAATTGAAAGAAGAAAAACTGTGTTGGAATGGGCTGCCCAAAAGTCTATACGACGCTACTTAGACGTCGCCAATATAATTAGGAGCTACTACGCTGATCCCGAAAATACTTATCGCAAAGCCAAGCTGGAACATGTATGAAACACAAGAAGTTACTAAAGAAAACATCACGTGCATTAAAATTCTGGGGTAAATCTAAAACAAGGGAAGAACGGCTTAAACCAGTTGAGAAAAAGGAAGGATTCAAACCGTGGATCTTCGCCTACAATTTAGTGGGAGGCAAGGTAGATGGATTACTTTCGCTCTCAATTATGAAAGGAGTTTTCGGGAGTCTAAAGAAGACACTAATGCAATCAAGGTTAAGGATAAGCTTGAAAGCATATGTGAGTTTAATAATTCTAAGCTCAACAATAGTATTCCTAGCTTCAATTTTCACTAGCACTGTTGTATTCTTTCAATTTCTCAAAATGAATTTTCTAATGGCATTTCTGTCAGGAATTGGCACATCCTTAGCTACGGTTGCAGTAACCTTCTTAATTTTTTACCTTTACCCAAGGCAGGCTGCTAGCAGCCTTAAAACAAAAATTGAGTCAAATATGCCTTTTGCAACAAGCTTTATGGCGGTTCTATCTTCAGCCGGTGTGGCTCCCTCAAAAATGTTCAGAGCTCTTACAGTCGCAGATGGAATGGATGGAATTTCTGATGAGGCACGAATCATAGTTCGGAATATAGATGTTTTCGGGCAAGACTTATTGACCGGGGTCGAAAATGTTTCACGGGAGACTGTTTCCAAGAAATTATCGAACATACTTGAAGGTTATGTTACAACAATAAGAACTGGAGGAGATATTCAAGGCTACTTAACAATTCAAGCTAAACAATCAATTGATGATAAGCGGCTAAGCGTTAAGCGTTTCATAGATTCACTTACAATGATCTCAGAAATGTATGTAACAACGATAATAGTTGTACCAATAATGTCTGCGATGCTGCTCTCCGTAATGAGTCTTCTCAGCGGAGTATTATCGCTAAATCCTCTTACGATGATTTACATAATGGCATTCCTGTTTATTCCGTTTGCAAATATTCTCTTAGTACTATTCATTGAGATGTTGTCTCCCCAATTAAAAGGGTGAATAATATTGGCTACAAAAATGTGGAATATGAAAATCGCATTAGCTTGGTCAGCAGGGTCAGCTGCAGCCCTTCTTATAATCGACCAACTAGTAATAAAGGGAAATCCAATGCTGAATCAATTCTATCTTGACTTCATATTATTCGCTATAGTAGCCGCATTAATACCAATAGGAATATTCGACCACTTTAATCGGACATGGGTGAAAAACATAGAAGACCAGTTACCCGAAGTTCTTAGAATAGTTGCTCAATCTCAAAAAACTGGATCAACTCTCCCAAGGGCATTTGAAGAGGCTTCAAAGAGGACCTCTGGAACATTAGCGGCGGAACTTAGGAGAGCTCTAACCAAAATGTCTTGGGGAGTTTCCTTTGAGGATGCATTAATGTCTTTTTCAAAACGAGTCAATACACTCCTAGTCAGACGAACTGTAAGCCTAATAATTGAGTGCTACAAAATCGGCGGTAACATTACGCAGGTCATTGAGCAGACTGAGAATTACACTCGGGAACTTCACAGCCTAAGCGAAGATAGGTACAGCCAAACGAGACCATATACAATTGTAATCTACATCGGGGTCATACTTTTCCTTGTCTCGACTTACATGTTGCTCAAATCATTCCTTATTCCACTTTCTGAAGTAGCTGGAAATGGTGCAGGAACTTTAAGCGGCCTGGGCGCCTTTTCTGTCGCTGACTTCAGGCAAGCCCTATTCATTATGGTTATAGTTCAAGTCACGTTAGCTGGACTTGTGGCCGGGAAAATAAGTGAGGGATCAGTCATGGCAGGAATAAAGCACAGCGTTATACTTCTCATTCTAGCTTGCATTTCGTTCATATTTATATAGCCGGGAAATAAACAAATGAAGCCGTCTAAGAAGCTAACTAAGTCAACAAAGGCGATGTCCCCCATCGTAGCAGACCTAATAGCCCTAGTAATTATTGTAGCCCTCATGTGCATTGTTTGGAGTTTCACCCTTACATACACTGTCAATTACCAAAACGGACATGGGGGCGCTGTCTTGGAACGAATCCTTGTAGAGGACGTACGCTTCTACACTCAGGGATCAAACAATGTAGTAAATATTACAATATACAATTACGGGGAAATCCCCACCAAAATAATGATGGTTTCCATTCAAAATACTGTCTGCCCCACATTCACAATGTATAATGAACAAGGAAATCAAGTTATATCACAAATTAACGTGGGCACTAGTTGCAGGCTAAATGCTATCCTCGCAAGCAGTTTAGTTCCAGTCTCAGGAAACGTTTATACTATCACGCTAATCACCCAGAGAGACTACTCCATTACAGGAAGTTACACAGCACCAGTAACATAGATCCAAGGTAAGTGGAAAAATGTTAAAGAAAATAGCGCGATCCAAGAGGGGCGTTGGAACAGTTATAGGTGCAGTTATCTTCATCGCCATAATCATGTTTCTCTTAATTAACGTAGTAGTTTGGACGACTAATTCAGCTACATCAATGAATCAATTAGATGCCCAGAACGCTAATGCAAACATCGGTTTTGTCGGTACCACATTTATGCAAAGAGGTATTTCATTAGAACTCCAAAATTTAGGTCCAAGCACCTCAAACCTTATTGCATTATGGATTACAAATTCGTCTCCCAATTATCATGGCCTATACGACAAAACTACAACTCCGTCATTTAACGTTCAGCTAGGAGTAGACGCAACTAATACAAGTTTATTCAGGGTTAGCTGGAAACCTAGCACAACTTACACATTCAAGGTTATTACCCAAATGGGACGATTATTTTCAGAATCCATAGTGTCACCAGCTACACCATCCTCTTTACCAATTCTATACGCGCAAGAGGAAACGATGCTTCTAAACAACGTTCCTTACTACACATTAGACGAATACCCTGGAAATAACCTCGGTCTACAATTAACTATCCCCATAACACAGGCTGGGAACTATGCATTTGGTAATTTCACTTATCCGTTATACGGCCTCAACAGCATTCCTAAGGGAACTTGGTGTGCAAAGTATAGAGCGATGCTCTCCATTTCTTGGTGGCAGTGGCATTGGAATTACAATACGTCAGTTACATATTATGCCGATATAAGAGTCCGTAGCACGAATGGGACTGTCGTATATCAACAGGATGGAGTATCCCCTAGTACCTTGACCACTGGCTCAGGGTGGGGGTGGTTTTGGAATTATCCTTACCAAGGATATTGGACCACTTTACAGGGAAGCAATTTCACCTTTAATGGCTATACAATTCCCTCATCTGGACAGTATTACCTCGAGGTAGGTTTCTGCGCAACTGTTACGGGCTATGAGGGGGGCACAGCCTATTTAATGATCGATAATTCAGCGCTCGCTATATCAAACCAAACCTCATTAGCGACCACAATTTAAAAAATTTATGTCTAGGCAATTGATTTCTCAGGTCTAGGCTATTCTTAGTTCGACATCAAAAAAAGTTTGTATAATCCGCATTTTCTGAATTTAGTCTACAATAATTAGGCTAATGCTGGCAATTTTGAGGGGATAAATCCTTTAGTAAACCGCTCAATTACGTCCTCTGCCAGTTTTGCATTGTCAGGAGTTGTCATATCTTAAATATAGTCTACAAATACGCCTATGTAGATTGCAGTCGCTTGGATGCCTGAACTATACATTGAGGTAGGGCGACCTATGACGATTGTTCTTTGTACCGAGTAAATAGCTTCATCGCTGAGTGTAAACGTTAAAATACTCCAAAATGGTTTGAAATATCTTGTGCATTTACAATGCATGAAAGACCTGTACTACGTTCTCCTTATAGAAGCAGGATGGACATTACAGCCGATATACTGAAAATAGCCGCTCCTGGCGCTAAGAAAACTCGAATCATGTATGGTGCTAACCTCAGCTACAAACTTCTTAACACCTACATAACCCGCCTCACCAAGGAAGGTTTACTGGCCTTACGTGACGACAGTTACCACACTATTACAAAAGGAGAAATGTTCCTTAAGAACTATCAAAAACCCGCACAACAAGAAATTTCAATGAATATTAAACGAAAACTTAGGGACAAGCCAATAACATCGGATTTCATTGAAACTTATCGAAAACTAGTAAAATGCTAAGCGTTACTACGTTAAAAATAATTATCTTAGGATAGAAGACATTGCCATCAATGATGTGTATGCCTCGGTAATGCATCATTTCAGTTTTCTTCCCCATCCTCTATAGTGTATCCGACAGATAGGGGGCGTCTTGGCTAGCCATTTTAATGGATCTTTAATTATTCAAAACCTATTCCCAAGGATTTCTTCCTGCTAACTTTCTTCGCTATAACAATTTAACTTGATTTAATGAGTCACCTTAATCACGCAATTTTTTAGGTATTGTACTCTCAAATTAGTGGGAGGGTAATTAAGAAAAAGGCATATTCAGTTATGCGTAAACCTGTTGAGAGCTGCTTTAGATCTCTTAAATATCACGCGTGTGTGTATAAAATCTGATTTTTAGTGGTTTCAACTTTACTGAAAGGTGACATAAACATATAAATGATTCAAATATGTTTTTCCTTGCGAGTGAGAAACAGTGTCAGAAAAAAAATTCAAAAATTGGGAAGAGGAAAGAAAAGAACCCATTTTAAGTAGTACTATTGAGAAGCTGCATAAAGCGCCTCCCTTGAAAGATAGGCTTTCAAATGCAATTTACCGCCTTAAGACACTGTCAAACAAGCTAGATGAACAAGCCTCTAAATTAGAGCAGAGAGAAAAGGAATTTTTTAATAAATGCATAGATGCACAGATGGGGAGAGACTCTTCACGTGCGGATGTATATGCAAATGAATGTGCGCAGCTTCGAAAAATGATTAAGATCCTTATTAATGCTCAGATGGCAATTGAACAGGTAGTGGTTAGGCTTGAAACATTGAAGGATTTCGGTGATATTACAACACAATTAGCTCCTCTCGTACCACTTGTTCACTCAATTAAAACTCACCTTATGGGCATTATGCCTGAGGTATCAAGTGAATTGGAGACTATTGGACAAACATTGGATAACCTTGTAATTGAGGCTGGAGAGGCGGATGGAATAAACAGATACAATGCATCTATCTCAGAAGAGGAATCTGATAACATTCTTAGAGATGCACGTGCTATTGCTGAACAAAAGCTGAAGGAAAAGTTTCCAGATTTACCTTCCACGCCACAGACCGAACAAAAAGGTGCTTCTCTCAGAAGTTAACTTCATCGCGAACACTACATTCGTCACTTAATGACTTTACAGCCTACATAACTCGGCGTTCTTGTTAGGCAAAACAACAAACCGGGATTTAAAAACATAAAATTTGGTTAGAATAAATTCAATTTTCGCGAGCCAAATAAAAAAATGGAATAAAAAAATTAAATCCAATTATACCCCTATTTAAGCCGACTTCAAAATTCGTATGAAAACAAAATATTTCAACGTAATACCCTACGCCAATTTACCAGTAAGCCTTTGAAACTTTCCTTAAAATATTTCTCAACGCTTCAGCTATTTTTAACTAAAAAATTTTCTCGAAGTTTAAAGGCTTCTTTAATATCATTTGTGTTAACCACAATGAAAATTGTGAGAACAAAAAAATAGGAGGATAAAAATTGTCAAAGATCAAAGATTGGGAGAAAGCACCCGGAGAATCTCTAACTCAGAGGTTCGAAGACAGGCTACACAGAGCACCACCGCTGAAAGATAGAATCAACAACACCATATACCGCCTAAGGCTTCAAAAGGAGAAGCTGTCACAGACAGGCCAAAAAATGGAAGGCCGCAGCAAAGAGCTTTTCGACAAATGCATAAAGGCGCAACTAGACAAGGATCTCACCCGCGCAGACATCTACGCCAACGAATGTGCACAGGTAAGAAAGATGGCTATGGTCATCCTTCAGAGCGAACTAGCAATAGAGCAAGTTATAGTTCGACTAGAGACAGTTGAGGAATTCGGAGATGTCGTAGTTGAGATGGGACCAATTGCTGGAGTTGTACAGAAACTACAAAGACCACTCGCAGGCCTAGTTCCAGAGGTTTCCTTCGAACTAGGTAAAATAGGCGGCACATTGAATGAAATGGTGACAGAGGCAGGAGAAGTCACAGGTAGAGGATCAGATATCGGAGCATCAAGCGAAGAATCTCAAAAAATACTCGAAGACGCTGGTGCAGTAGCCGAGCAAAAGATGAAGGAAAGGTTCCCAGACCTACCTACATCAACAGCTCTTCCAGCACCGGAGAAAGAATCCGCGTACAAGTAGAGTACAGCGCACCATTAGATCGGAGGACGAGGATGTCACTTCAAGTTGAAGTAGTGGGAAACTTCGTCGGGAAACCTCTCGTAGACCTATACGGCCGAAAACTAGGGTCTATAGTAAGTTTCTTTGCCGATGCTAGAAGTGGCGTAATCTCTATTGAGGTGGAACTGGGAACTGGAGAGTTTTGCCGCTTTCCATGTTCCCAATTTTCCTTTTTAGGCGGTTCAGCTACACTTTTACCCGCTTGGAATGCTGACGCAAAAGCTTTCGATAGGGAATATGCTCCGTTGATAAGAGAGATCAGTGCTCTCGAGGAATTGCACAGTAAAGGAGAAATTTCCCAAGACATATACATTGATTTTCATGGGCAATACTTGAACGACTTAAAGGGTTTAGAGGAACGGCGAAACACATTAATTTCCACCTTAAACGAAAGGACTAGTAGACTTGATGCCCAGGCAAAAATGCTTCAAACATCGCTTACAAGCGTAAAGCTACATCATTCAGCAGGACACGTTGATGACAACTCCTTTCAGGTTGCTTGTGATTCCATTAAAAACGGTCTGGATGTAATTTTATCGGAAAAAAGTGACATAGACGCGAAGCTAAACGAACTAAAAAAAATTAGCACTGCATCAATAACTCCTACCTTTACACAAAAACCCAGCGAGACGGTTCAATCTGCAACTGGAGAAGCGACACCTATACTAGTAAATGTGGACACAACGCCACACTAAAAGTTACGCTTACTTTTTTGGTGTCGTAAAGAGAGTATAGGCTTCAGTTGAAATAGCTGGTGGAATGTTTGGGTAACCTACTTGGCATGGGCTGGTTCAAGGATAAATTTAGTTATTCCAATGTTTCCTTAAAAGAAAAAATTGCTGAAGCAAAATACCAAATAGATGTGCAGCGTGAAAAGCTCACTCAAACCTCTGCCAAGTTAGAAAGGAGAAACCGCGAACTTTTCGACAAATGTGTAAAAGCAGAGGTATCCAAAAATAATGACTACGCCATCATCTACGCTAATGAATGCGTAGAAATTAGAAAGATGGCTAAACTCATACTGAATTCAGAAGTCATGTTAGAACGCGTTTCATTGAGACTTGAAACCATAGAGGAATTCGGAGACGTAATAGAGCAGATAGCACCGATAAACAGCATTCTTCGAGAAACAAAAGGACAGTTGGTTGGCATAATCCCTTCAGTTGCCAAAAATTTGGATGAGGTACATAATCTTCTGACCAGTACTATGCCTGAGTCGAGTGATTTAGACATTAAGAAACCAGTTTGTGAACCATCAGAAGAAACAAACAAAATTTTTGAAGAAGCAAGTATAGTAGCTGAACAGAAATTAAGTGAAAGATTTCCTGAGCTACCTATACCCGTGGCTGCACCAAAGAGGCACCTTGTCCCAGAAGCAGAGGCTGAATGTTCGTCTCAGCCCAACGTAATTATAATAAACAGTGAGAACGCGTTGGTGGAGCAAGCCGTATGTGAATATGTTAGAACATGTTGTGGAGAATTGAATATGGAAAAATGCGCTTCAGATCTTCATCTTTCACCAGAAATAGTCAAGGCAGTAATAGGAAAATTAGCAGAGGAAGGCAAGCTAAGAGTCCAATAGTTGGTAGGTAAAAAATGTCTTTAGCAACAGAGCAACTCGAACAACTCGCGTTAAAATATGCAACACTGGCCATACAGCAGGAGCGTCAAGGCTCAAAAGAAATGGCGGTTAACAATTACCAGAAAGCAGTAGACATACTAATCAAAATATGCTCACTTAACCCAAATAACACTTGGCAAAACCGCATATACATGGAGCGCGTCGGACAATATAGAGACAAAATTAAGGTTCTTAAGGAGGCTCCGCAATTTGAACAAGAATCTGCCAGCGGAACCCAATCGACAGCAAAATTTGAACAGTTAGTGATAACTGAGAAACCCAATGTTAAGTGGGAAGACGTAGCTGACTTAGTGCTTGCAAAAAGGGCGATACAAGATTCAATAATATATCCGACAAAGCGACCTGATTTATACCCATTGGGTTGGCCCAGAGGAATACTTATGTTTGGGCCTCCAGGCTGCGGTAAAACCTTGTTGGCAGCGGCTGTAGCTACCGAGATAAACGCTAGCTTTTATCAAGTTGACGCTGCGTCAATCATGTCGAAGTGGCTAGGTGAATCTGAGAAAAATGTGGCTCAACTGTTTAACGACGCCAGAGCAGCCGCAGAAGGTGGACAGCCGGCAATAGTATTCATGGATGAATTCGACTCTCTCGTCGGGAAACAAACTCAAGAGATAGGTGGAGAAGTAAGAACTAGAAATCAATTTCTAAAAGAGATGGACAGTCTAGCGGATAAAAGTAAAAACATTCTTGTATACGTTATTGGCGCAACAAATAAGCCATGGTCGTTGGATGAACCATTCATACGTAGATTTCAAAAAAGGATATTCGTCCCCTTACCCGACCCTAGCGCCCGCTTAGAGATGTTTAAAATATATACCAAGAACTTGAAACTCGGACTTGATGTTGACCTCAATGATATTGCGCGGTTAACTGAAGGCTATTCTGGAAGCGACGTGCGTGACATATGCCAAGCAGTTCAAATTAAAGTTGTTAGAGAAATTTTCGAGTCAGGCGCAGCAGTCGACCCTCAAGCTCAAACACGCTCAATAAATATGCAGGATTTCCGCGACATTCTTACTGAAAGGAAACCGAGCGTTCCACAGGAATTCCTCAAACACTATGAAGAATGGTATAAGGAGTTTGAGGCATTATGATTGTACGTGGCAGGCTTTCTTCAATACAGTTTGATGAAGCCGACCTAAGAATCCTCGCTGAGCTTGTTAACAATTCTAAATCCTCGTTCGTGGAAATTGGGCAAAAACTTCTCATTCACCCGAACGTAGTTGCCTATAGAGTTAAACGAATGGAGCAGGCAGGAATAATCAAGCGGTACACCACAATCTTAGACTTAGAGAAGCTCGGCTTAAACGAACAGATTTACATTTCTGCAAGTTTTCCAGACTATTTCCTAAATATCGAAAAAGATGACACGCTGAAACAGATAGCTAAGATTCCTCAAGTAGTTATGATTACCACTTTGCAGGGGGATCCTTCCCTAATAATACAACTGGCAGGCAAGAGCAAAGCGGAGGTCGATATGGCTACATTTAAGATAAAGAAACTTGGGATAAAAATAGAAAATGCAACACCGATTACACGAACACATCACAACTGGATTTTAGGAGACATCTTTGAAACTATAGCCTCCACCATGTCAACCGAATCATATCGCTCAAAGGCTCCTTAAAACAGCAAAAAAATGAGTTGCAAATGGTAAACTATGAGAATTTAAAATCAAGGTAGCTGTTGTACATGCACGCTATATTCAGAAACTCCTGCCCAAACTGTGAAGGGGACATAGACGACGACCGCCTTTTATTTAGAGTTCCATGTGAGCAGTGCCTCCCAATAAAATTAGAAGAAATTAAGACAGCTACAGCGGATCTCAGTGATTTAGACTTCAAAACTAAGATAGCTTCTATGCTTAAACAACGTAGGCATCTAAAAAACTACGGCAAACTTGTCGACTTAGATCTTGAGCTGCTGGATTTTGAAGACTTTTTTCACAGAATGACCGGCAGTCATCTATGGAGCGCTCAGAAGACTTGGGCAAGACGCATACTAAACGATCAAAGCTTTGCAGTCATAGCCCCAACCGGTCTTGGAAAAACACTTTTCGGGGTATCCATCTCAATTTACTTAGCAAATAAAGGCAGAAGGTGTTACCTAGTCCTTCCAACAACGTTACTCGTAGATGAGGTTTCAGGTTGTCTAATAAAATACTCTCAACAGCTTGGATTAAACATTAGAATAGCCTACGTGCACAGCGAATTATCAAAAAAGGATCATGAGAAACAGGTTAGTAGGCTTAGTGCGGGTGATTTCGACATTCTGGTAACAACTCCGATGACTCTAAGCAAGCACTTTGACCAAATAAAAAAGGAACACTATGATTTCATCGTAGTTGACGATGTTGATGCTTTGCTTCGGCAATCTAATAACATAGACCGGGCGCTCATGCTGCTAGGCTTTGATAAAAACATAATTGATGTCGCCATAAAACTTATCGAGAAGAAATTTTACCTAATGCAGCTTCTCGAAACAAAGGAAAAAGAGGAAAAGATAGTAAAAGTTAGGGAAGAAATTGAAATCCTACAGAAAACCGTCAATGACTATCTGGCTAAGAACCAAGTGGGGCAGCTTATAGTTTCTAGCGCTACTGGACGAGCGAGGGGAATTAGAGTTAGACTTTTCAGAGAATTACTCGGCTTTGAAGCAGGGTCAGTCATAGAATACTTACGGAACATTCAGGACTCCTATACGCCACAAGATGCAAACCTGGATGAATCGGTTCTAAAATTAATAAATAAGTTAGGCGGAGGAGGCCTTGTTTTCGTTGCCCACGATATCGGAGCAGATTACGCTAAAAAATTGACGGACTTCCTCGTATCTAAGGGAGTTAAGGCTGCTATAGCTAGATCAAAATCGGCAAAAACAGTAAAGAAATTTGTAGAAGGCGAAGTAGATGTACTTGTAGGTATGGCTAGTTACTACGGGGTTATAGTTCGTGGAATAGATTTTCCTCAACGAATTCGATACGCAATTTTTGCTGGTGTACCTAAATTCGAATTTAGCATGGAATGTGAAGAAAACCATCCAGCTAGGCTTATGCAAGTCATGGCCGTAGTTCAAGATTTTCTTGATTCAGAAGAGAAGGATAAGGCATCGCAACTTGTAAACCAGATGAGAAAGATTCTCTTAAAACTCTGGCCTAATGAAGCGCACGTCGTCAGCGATGCTCTAGCTAAAAA
Source organism: uncultured Candidatus Bathyarchaeia archaeon (assembly GCA_964473665.1). GTDB lineage: Archaea > Thermoproteota > Bathyarchaeia > RBG-16-48-13 > CAYPFQ01 > CAYYPV01. Next base: position 9,849 of record CAYYPV010000046.1, on the reverse strand, counting down.
TCTAAAACTAGAAGGCAACTTGGAAGAAGTTCGGAAAATTTTCGCTGAATCTAAATGCATGTTGAATAAGCTTCTTGAACGAGAGGATATAAGAAAAAGACTTGAAGAAAGTCCTTTGATAATAGTTAGAGAACGGAAAAAACAGCTAGTCATAGTTGTACCTGACATTATGACCTATATTCAAGCAAGTGGTAGAACGAGTCGGATGTTTGTTAAGGGACTTACCAAGGGTTTATCTATCATACTAGTTGATGATCAAGAGTCTCTTGACGCTTTAATCCGACAGTCCAAATACTACATAGAGGATGTTAATTGGAAAAATCTTAACGAACTAAATCTAACTGAGACATTGGCTCGAATTGATAAAGATAGGGAAACTGTAAAGAAAGTTATATGCGGAAAAATACAGACTGAAATGAAGGATCAGGTTAAAAGCGCCTTATTTGTCGTTGAGTCTCCAAATAAAGCCCTAACAATAGCCAACTTCTTCGGCAAGCCATCGAAAAGAAGATTCGGTAAAATCAGCGTATATGAAGTTTGCATAGGCGACTATCTATTAAGTATAGTTGCTTCTGGGGGACACATACTTGACCTTGCGACGAAGGAAGGAGTATATGGCGTTAAGAAAACCGCTGATGGTAAATTTGTCCCTATATACACTACAATTAAGCGTTGCCTTATTTGCGGTGACCAGTTCACAGATGAAGGCGAGTGTCCAAGGTGCCGAGAGAAAACCATACCCTACCGTGATTCTCTAGAAAATGTACATATTCTACAAAAATTGGCGGCTGAAGTTGAGCAGGTGTTCCTGTGCACAGACCCTGATGCTGAAGGCGAAAAGATAAGCTGGGATATCCGATGCTTAATCGCTCCGTATGCAAAGCAAGTTCAACGCGCTGAATTTCATGAAGTAACTAAGAAGGCGATTTACCATGCTATATACCATCCTCGTGAAATCAACGATAAACTCGTTGAAGCGCAGATGGTGCGTAGAATCGAAGATAGATGGATAGGATTCAAACTTACTGAAGAACTTCAGCGTAAATATCGGAAACCTTGGCTTAGTGCAGGCAGAGTACAAGTCCCTGTTGTTGGCTGGATTATTGACCGTTACGAACAGTGGAATGCTAATAAGAGAAATATGTATGCGGTTTCACTTGCTAACGGTATGAAAATTACGCTAGATAATGTTCCTAAAGATCAAAACCCAGATAGCTTCGTTGAAAATTTGAGGCAGAATCAAGCTGTTGTTAAGAATATTAAAACAAATATAGTTGAAGTCCGTCCACCGCCCCCATTTACGACAGATGAGTTACTTTATGAGGCAAACAGTAAGGTATTCATCGGAGCTATGGAGGCAATGATGATCCTTCAGCAGCTCTTCGAGACAGGCTTCATAACCTATCATAGAACAGATAGTATGCATGTATCAACGTTCGGCATGGGCATTGCAAGAGATTACCTAACAGATAAATACGGAGCTGAAAAAGTAGAGAAACTCTACAGGCCTAGAAATTGGGCTACAGGAGGAGAGGAGGCCCATGAATGCATTAGGCCGACAAAATCAATAGACTCTGAAAACTTGAAGAAACTTATCGCTGACGGTACTATTCGATCTATTCTCCCTATAACCGGTAAACACTTAGCCATTTATGACCTAATCTTCAGAAAGTTTGTTGCAAGCCAAATGTCCCCAGCGAAGCTTACAAAGGTTAAAGTAACATTACAAATATCCGACTTAACGAAGGATGTCGAAGGTTACCTGAGACCGGACGAGCTTAACTTTACTTCAATAAATCCGTTTAACTTTTTACCTGAACTGAAAATGGGGCAAAAGCTAATGGTCAGTGAAGCTAGAACATGGAAAGGGTCAACTGTTCACCTATTCAATAATGGGGAAGTAATACTCGCGATGAAGCAGCATAACATCGGAAGACCTAGCACCTATGCCACAACAATCCAGAAGATAGTGCACCACGGGTATGTATTCGAAACTAAACATGCATACTTAATACCTACAAAAACAGGCAAAGAGACCTACAATTATCTATTAAGTAACCACGCAGACCTGATTTCGGAAAAGACTACGCGAGAGGTGGAGCAGAGAATGACTGAAATTGAACAAGGAAAAAACAGTTATCAAGATACGCTTTCGCAGATATACAATCAAGCGATTTTAAATAACGATCTCTCTCAGTTGAAATAAGTTTGCCTATTATTCAAATCTCGGTTTCGAGAATTAACCTAATTTTTTGTTTTTCTTAATCCCCAACGATTCATTAAGCTAGCACAAATATTTTTTTCATCATTTTTATAAAAAAAAATGATTTTGTGTTTTTCACAATTCACATATTTTATTTCACAATTAATAATTTATATATTAAAATAAATTTGTGAAGTCTATTTCATCAACTTTAATTGCAATCTGTAAATTTTTACACTACCCATCTTCATAAAAAGGCTGTATTTTAACCGAAAATACGTTTCAAACCTTATTTTGCCGTTTTCTCACTAAATCTAATGCTTTAATTGAAATAGTTGATTCCATGGGAGAAAATGTCTAATGCGTAGTTTAAGGGCGGCACTCAATAGAATACCCTGCTTTATCTGTAGTTTAAACCAAAAAATGCATGATAAAAATAATTTTGGAGAGAAAATACTTTACAAATTCCTATGGACATTACCGATAATATTCATTTTCACAGTGTGGGAAGCCTTTACGAGGATTGGCTTAATATCCGCAAATATGATTCCGCCTCCATCCACAATTTTTGTTACTCTCTGTAAATGCTCCAGCAACCCAGTTTTTATCTTCTGGGTTTTACAGAGCCTGGCAAACATCACTATCGGAATAATCCTAATATTGCCTCTAGCGGTTTTTCTGGCGATAATTACGGGGTCAAGAACCGGAATTGATCATACTTTAACACCCACAATAATGATTTTCGGGGCTATACCTGACCTGGCGTTACTACCCATCTTCGTATTTTGGTTCGGTCCAGGAGTATCCGCCGCAATAATAATGGCTATGCTATGTTCCTTTTTCCCAATTTTCTTCACTGTAAGGGAAGGAGTAAAAGAGATTCCTGAAGATTTTTTCCATGTCACTAAAATCTTCAAGGCAGGAGACATAGATAAATTAACTAAGGTAACTCTTCCCGCAATACTTCCAAGCATAATAGCTGGTGTCAGGATAGCTTTCGACTTCGTTTGGGAAATAGCATTAGCAATAGAAATAATCGCCAGAGTTTCAGGAATAGGCTCTTTCATACAGACATCTATGCAGAATGGATCCATGGTACTAGCCTTTGCAGGTATATTCGCAATAGGTGCTGTCGTCTTAACTATTGATAGACTCATTTTCACGAGGGTAGAAGGAAAAATAGCGAGATGGTTGTAAAATGACCAGACACATGGAAGTCATAAACGTTACGAAGTCTTATCCTTTCTTTGACAGTACTCTGCCTGTTCTCAAAGAAATTAACTTCATAATCCATGTAGGAGAATTTGTTTGTATAATTGGACCGACTGGATGCGGTAAATCAACTCTTCTTCGAATACTTGCTGGATTGGATAGACCTAGCGAAGGGGAAGTTAAACTTCAAGGAAAAACCGTTATCGCACCCCATCCCAAAATCAGTATGGTTTTTCAGTCTTTCGCTTTATTCCCCTGGAGGACAGTTTATCAAAACGTTGAATTTGGACTTGAGGTTCAGAGAGTTAGCAAAGAAGAACGGAAAAAAATAGTAGGCGCATGCATAGAAATGGTAGGGTTGAAGGGATATGAGAATTGTTATCCCAAACAGCTCTCCGGCGGCATGAAACAAAGGGTGGGCGTCGCTAGGGCGATGGCTGTTGATCCCGACATTATTCTTTTTGATGAGGCGTTTAGCGCTATAGACGAATTCACGGCCCAAATACTTAGAGAAGAAGTTGCTGATATTTGGTCAGAAACTGGGAAGACATTCGTGCTGGTTACTCATAACATTCCCGAAGCTATAGAATTAGCTGATAGAATCGTAGTGCTAAGTGCGAGACCTGGACGCGTTAAAAGCATAGTTGACGTCAACTCCAAACGGCCCAGAGAGCCAACCGACACTGAATTTGTCAAGATTCATAAAGAGATTTTTGATTTGTTAAAAGAAGAACTAGAAACAAGCATTATCCGTCACAAACTACGTAACACTCCGGAAATTCAATCATTGGACGACTTAGAACAACATTCTGATTAAGAAGTTACAACATTTTCAACAATCTTCTTTTTTACTGTTTATTTCATTCATTTTTTATAATTGAAACACTTGGAAAGATTTAAAAATAATTTTTATACAATTATTTATTAATTCGCCCAAAAATGACAACGCTATTAGCAATTTATAATGATGACTCAATGAAAATTACAAAAATACCTGATGGCGAAAGTAGGATACTTCTTCGATGTCTCAACAAAAAAATCTATTCCATCGATATAATCAATAATGGTTCAGACGATGTTTATGTAAGTACAAAAACATACGTAAATGAAAACGTTGAAGTTCTAATTAAAAATAAAAAATTCCAGCTAAAAAAAGTTAAAGAAATAATAGTTAACGCAACTGATGCCTCCAACCTTGATTTCTTCACAAATGACAATATGAAGGAGATCACAATCAAATGGAAACAAAAGTAATTAACAGGCTAATTTCCAACGCTATCATCATTAGGAATTAACTCAAGATTAAGTAGTTCTAAAACTAATATTGAGAAAAAGAATACGCAAATTTAGGTTTAATTAAGTAATTACTATTTCTGTCATCTCACAAATGTGTAATTAAATGTCTTGAATGAGGTTAATTGGAAAAATAACAAAAAATCTTAATCAAAGTAAATTAAACTCATTATTTGACAAAAATGGTATCAGTCTATACTTTTGCAATTTCCTTATATACCCCAAGAGTAGCCTCAGCAACCTTTTTCCAAGTAAAATATTGTAACACTCTCTTTCTTCCATTCTCACCCCACTTCGCAGCTTCTTCCGGGTTATTAAAAACTTCTTTAACCCCCCAAGCAATATCCGCAGGATCATTTCCGTTTATATGAACTCCACACTTTTCAGATCCAGTATTAATGACCTGTTCTGTAAACCCGCTTATTCCTCGGGCTCCTACTACAACAGGCTTCTTCATCGACATAGCCTCCAGCGAAACTATCCCGAACGGTTCCGATAAAGATGGAAAAACGCAGACATCCGACATCGCATAATGCAAAATCCTCTCATCCTCCGACACCCACTTCGAATCAAATAGAACTTTGTCAGTAATGTTCAACCGCTTAGTCAATGTCATTAAATCATTGTATTCTTCCCCTTTACCTAGAACTACAAGTTTGGTTTTTGGAAAATCTGCAAGAATAGATGGCATAGCTTGAACTAGATTCTGTATTCCTTTAACCCAAGTTAATCTACCTATGAAAAAAATAACTTTTTCGTCTGGCTCAATACCGTGACTTTTTCTAAATTCCCTTACTTTATCCTCATCAACATTCTCTGGATTATAACAATCTGGATCACAACCATTCCACTCCACCCTTATCTTATTAGCTGGATAACCTAGAAATGCCAAATGGTCTCTCATTGCATAAGAAACCGTTATAATCCTGTCAGCATCATCCGCCATCCTCCTTTCTAAATGCTTAACAACTTCCGAACCAGTTCCACCCGACCTCTGTTCTTCAGTGGAATGTACATGATAGACTACCGGAAGAGTAACAGGTTCTTCACTTTTTATTATTATCCCGCCTATTGATGAAAGCCAATCATGAACAGCGACAACATCAAAATGTTCCCCCTCTTTCTTAATCAGTTGATTCAGAAATTTGCTGGCTGAAAGATGATTATAGGAAAATATGTCGCAAAATAATTTGAGGTCAGTTCCCCAACGTCGAAGATCCTCGGTGACAAAGAGGGGAAATATCTTTGATGTGTCAACTATCATTGGCCTATGAATCTCTATATTTTGCCATTTTTCACTTGTTTTGAGGTCATCAGTATTCATTGTGAACACAACAACCTCATGACCCATTTCAGCAAATTTTTGAGTGATCTCTACAGCATATGTACCTAACCCGCCTACCAAACGCGGATAATACTCCCATACAAAATATCCTATCTTCACAGCGTTTCGACCTTCTTCAAATAGTTTATACCTAAAGATCCATTACTTAACTCATTTCTTAAAATAGATTTTAATTGTTATACACGAAGATGAAAATTAAGTCGCAGAGTAAGAAAGATGTCTGTCTATCCAAAATATATATAAAAGGGAGTAAAATGTCTATACAAAATATAGACAAGACGAGTATATCAACTTCTTTTGCATCCACGGAGCTGTGTAAATCTGTGTCTTCATCAACATGTAAACGTTGTCTTAATACTTGTGAATTCTTTCAGTGCGCTCAACGAGCATTTTTCATGAATAATGGAAAGCCATTTTGTCGATGGGCTGATGATGATTGTCAGGGGCCAACTTGCACCTATGCTTCATGTATACGTGGAAGATTATTAGCCAATGGTACATGTGCTGCTTCATTAAAACGTAGAACGCTCGAAGAGAAGGGTCCAGAAGAGGAACAGCCAAGCCTAAAGCTTAAGGGCAAAATTTTAAGAAAAATCAGTGACGATGAACTTTTTTAGGATTCCCCTAGAAGCTAAAATTCGCGAGTTACTGGCGGTTAATAAGAACCGAATATCGAGTAAAAAACGTTATGTCTAAGCCTTTTTACAGATAACGCTGAAAACGGTCGAATAACTTTAATCTGATTTAGTCATCGGCAAATGCTTTTTCTGTAATAATGAGAATACTTTATTCAAGTTTTTTAATAAAGTAAAGGCGGATAAGATTAGGTGTTCAAAAATGTATCAAAGGTTCCCAATTCCCGTTTCTATAACTATAGCTGGGTCGGATAGTAGCGGAGGCGCTGGAATTGAAGCTGATCTAAAAACATTTGCTGCACTCAACACTTACGGTACGTGTGCAATAACCGCAGTAACAATTCAAGACACTCAAGGCGTATATGGCGTGCATCCAATTCCGGGAATAGATATTCAAAGACAGATTGAGGTAGTTTTAGGCGATGCCGCGGTAAAATCGGCTAAAACTGGGATGCTTTACACAAGAGAGGCTGTTGAAGCCGTTGTCAGAACCTTAGATAAACATAGGGTTCCCTTGGTTGTCGATCCCATCTTCAGAGCAGGTTCAGGCGATCTGTTAATTAAAAAAGATGCGAAAACTGTATTGATTAAAAAACTTATACCTGAAGCGCTTGTAGTCACCCCAAATATCTTTGAAGCTGAAGAGATCTCCGGAATTAAAATCAAAAATATCGATGACATGAAAAAAGCTGGAAAAATTATAGCTAAACTTGGAAATGAAGCAGTTATAATCAAGGGAGGTCATCTTGAAGGCGGAACAATAATTGACTTTATGCATTATTCTAGTAAAAGTAAGTATTATACCAAGCCGAGGGCGGAGATTAAGCTGCACGGTACAGGATGCACTTTCTCAGCCGCTATTACCGCATTTCTGGCTCATGGCTGCAACTTAATCGAGTCGGTTGATAACGCTGAACTATTCATGTTGGATGCCGTGACCTATAGTTTAGAAGTGGGGAAAGGGCGTAGACCCGTAAATCAGTTTGCAGCCATCTATCGAGAAATAGACCGGCCTAATACATTGGGTAATGTAAATTCTGCAATAAAGATGATTGAAAATCATCCAGAATTTTTACCGCATATCGCAAACGTTGGGACTCAGGTCGCTATGGCGTTACCTTACGCCTCTGAATTTTGGCAGATTGCAGCTGTCCAAGGGCGAATCAAAAAGGCTGCAAAGAAACCTAAAGCACTAGGGTCTGCGAAGTTCGGAGTATCAACACATATGGCCAGTGTTATCCTTACGGCAATGAAATATAACCCGAACGTCAGAGCAGCCATAAATCTTCACTATACACCGGAATTAGTTGAAGCTTTCAAGAAATCTGGTTTTACAGTTACTAGTTTTGACCGCAAAAAAGAACCGATGCGAGTTAAGACTATAGAAGGCAATACATTAGCGTGGGGAACAGATCAAGCTATAAGGAAACTTGGAAAGGTTCCGGACGTTATTTTTGATGTAGGTGAACTTGGAAAGGAACCTATGTTAAGAGTGTTGGGCCTATCCGCAACTGATGTTGTTACAAAAACCTTGAAAGTACTTTGCTAGTATACAGATACACCTTTTACGCCTTGCACTTTGAGGAACTTCGGTATTATTTTTCCAGGAACTTCTTTCTCAGTTATTACTGTTAACTTAGGCTCTGGATATAGTTCAGGATCATCAGCTACAATCTGCCTTATACCAATGCCCTCATCAGAAATTAAGGTAGTAACCTTAGCTATTATTCCAACCGTCTTTGGGTCAGCAGTTATTTCAATAACGCCGAAACCAAACTGTTTGGCTACATCCCTGAAGAAAGGGCCGCTGGGTCTTATATTCGTAAAAACTTCACGTAACTTTGAATTCGCAATAATCATTTTAACAGTCTTATTAACAACTCGACGATCAACCTCACACGCCATCGCTATTCTAATTGAAGGTATTTTCACAGGCCCACAATAAACTTCCCCGTCATCATCTATACGGAGGCCAAGCTCAAGTATCAGCCTTGCAACTTTAAGTCGTGTTGGATGTTCCTTAAAGTATGCTTGAACCGCGCTCCACATAAACGCCCATCTCTATGTACATATATGTACACATAAGTCTTAAATATAACATTAACGTCTTTCTAACTCCGATTCGAGACTTATACAAAAATCGCGTAAAAAATTATCTAAGAAGGAAAATAAAATGAATGAAGTAAAAATATTACTCGACCCTGAAAAGCTTCCCAAACAATGGTATAACATCCTACCCGACCTCCCAAAACCGCTGCCGCCTCCTAAAGACCCTGATGAAGGGCCCTCAAGAATGCCTATACTGCCTAAAATTTTCCCTAAAGAAATACTAAGACAAGAAATGTGCTCAGATCGCTACGTACCAATTCCAGATGAACTTCGTGAACTGTATCTATACATAGGAAGACCCTCCCCTATCTACCGTGCTAAGAGGCTGGAAGCATATCTTAATACACCAGCGAAAATTTACTTCAAACGTGAGGACTTATCACCAGCTGGAAGCCATAAAACCAACACATCTATAGCGCAAGCATACATTGCTAAGAAAGAAGGATACGATGAACTAACAACAGAAACCGGCGCTGGACAGTGGGGTTAGCCCTTGCTTTTGCATGCTGCCTAAACAAGTTAAAGTGCAGAGTTTTCATGGCCCGCACCAGCTACTTATCAAAACCCTACCGAAGATATATGATGGAAATGTACGGTGCCAAAGTATTTCCAAGCCCAAGCAACCAAACCGAATTCGGCCGAAAAATGTTAGCACAGAACCCTAATCATCCTGGCTCATTGGGCATAGCAATTTCAGAGGCAATTGAGGTAGCAGTAGGCAATGTAGGAAAAACAGCGTACTCACTTGGAAGCGTATTCAACCACGTCATACTGCATCAAACAATAATTGGACAAGAAGTCATGATGCAGTTTGAACAAATAGACCAAGAACCTGATGTAATGATCGGATGCGCAGGAGGCGGTAGTAACTTCTCAGGCTTCACTTATCCCGCTTTAGGAAAGCAGCTCAGGGAAGGTGGAAATAAACGTTTCATAGCAGTTGGCTCCTCAGAGATTCCAAAATTCACAAAATACGCCGCTAATCATAGCATATACCAATACGATTTCGGAGAAACCTCAAAAGTAACACCTATGCTGAAAATGTTATCACT